>CAXTRZ010000310.1:0-3520 GCA_964246715.1 uncultured Acidobacteriaceae bacterium
TTTGTCATATGCGAATGGAAACCTGAACCTTCCTTCGTATCCTCAAGGAAGGAGATAAAACATGCAAGAGACAAAGAAGATCGCGCTCATCACCGGAGCAAACAAGGGTATTGGTTTTGAGGTTGCTCGTCAGGTTGCGAAGTCTGGTTGGACTGTGCTGATCGCCGCGCGCAACGAAGAGCTTGGAGAACAGACTGTCGCAAAGCTGCGAGCAGACGGTCTGGATGTGCATTTCGTCCGAACTGATCTGGACGAACACCAGACAGCCACAAGCGCGTCTGAAGCAATCCAAGCTCAGTTTGGCAAGCTTGATCTCCTTGTCAATAACGCGGGAGTGACCGGCAAAGCCGATGGGCCGCCGAGCAAGGTAAGCCTTTCGGATGTTGAGAACGTGATGCGGACGAACTTCCTCGGAAGTGTCGCGGTGGCGCAGGCCATGTTGCCTCTGCTTCAGCGGGCCAAGAAGGCGCAGATTATTAATGTCTCCAGCGAACTTGGCTGTATCAGCCAGCAGAACGATCCCGACTGGAAGTACTTTCCGGTAAAGGTGTTGGCCTACTGTGCCTCCAAAGCTGCGCTGAATATGCTAACCGTCCAACTCGCCTATGAGTTCCGCGATGCCAACATCTGCGTAAATTCTGTCAACCCTGGCTATACGGCAACGGATCTGAACGGGCACAGCGGTCCGCAGACTGTGGAAGAAGGGGCCGCGGAGATCGTGCGCCTCGCGCTGCTCGACGCTCCACCGACCGGTAAGTTTCTAGAGACGAGTGGCGAACTGGCCTGGTGATGCGATCGGGTATGGATCTGAACGATAGCCCCGTTGCAAAATGTTGATCTTGAAAATTACTTCAGAACCTAAGGCAAGAGAATGTATGAACGTGAGGAAAATATGATTGTCGTAACAACGCCGACCGGAAAAATTGGGTCGCAAGTGATCCCGCACCTGCTTGCTGCGAATGAGGCTGTCCGGGTAGTCGCACGAGACCCTGCAAGGCTGGCGCCAGAGGTACGCAACAGGGTTCAGGTGGTGACCGGCTCGCTGGACGATGAAGCCGTGATGCAACAGGCACTGGAAGGTGCGGAGAGCGTTTTTCTGGTTGTCCCTCCCTCATTCACCGCTAACAACGATACGGACTATTACCTCCGCTTCACCCTACCCACGCTCGCGGCAATGAAGAGCCAGGGCGTGAAACGAATTGTCGATGTGTCGGTGCTGGGAAGAGGTACGGATCTGGCGAAGAAGGCAGGGCCGATCACGGCATCGCTCGCGAAGGATGAAGAGATTGAGAGGATCGGGGTAGATTACCGCGCCCTGTGGTGCCCGGCGCTGATGGAAAACATGCTCAACAACGTGCAGACCATCAAACAGCAGGGGATGTTCTTCTCGCCGAGCCATCCGGACCTGAAGACACCTCAGGTAGCGACAAAGGATGTTGGTGCGATGGGTGCAGGGTTCCTGTTGGATCGGACCTGGACGGGCCAGGGCGGCTGTGCTGTGCTTGGGCCGGAGGATCTTTCCTTCAACGACATGGCAGCGATCATGTCGGGGGTGCTCGGCAAGCACGTCCGTTTTGAGCAGGTGCCTGGGAACGCCTCTAAAGCACAACTGCTCCAATATGGAGCGAACGAAGTTTTCGCGCAGGGCCTCTTAGACATGCTGGTCGCGAAGGACAATGGCATGGACAACGTCGAGGCGCGCACGCCCAAGAACACGACCCCGACCAGCTTCCACCGGTGGTGTGGAGAGGTACTAAAACCAGCGGTCCTGGGCTAACGACTCACAATCTCTTACCCGGCGCAGGTTGTCATCCTGGCCGGGCAAGCACAACAATGAAGGCGGAGCGTCCCATGATGGTTCATCTTCGAAATGAACGTCCGATTCAACCCGCACCCCAGTTGCATGGATTGGCCCAGAATGTCTCAACCGTACTTCAGTCGGGCCGAGAATGATCGCAGCCACGCACTGGCAGTTGGGCGACGTAAAAGCATCGCTTTCGACCGTTTGAATGCGGCTCTATTTGAAGTCTGCCCATCGGGATCTCCAACTTGCGATGGCGCGGAGGGTCTCATTACTAGGCCTCTTTCAATAACTCGGTGTGGTACTTGGGGGCTAGTGCCTTCGCCTTCTCCATGAACTCCTCCTGCTGATCCTTGTCGAGCTTGGGAGGAGCGGCGGTGCGAGTCGCGACGGGTATACCCACTTCTTGGAAGAACTTTTCTTGTCCGGCGGGCGAGCAGATACAAAGTAGGCGGACGGGTTTCGACGAAGAGTTGTGGAATTGGTGTGGTGCGTTGGCAGGGATGTTGATGGTATCGCCGGCACGCACGAGTGACTTCTTGCCTCGGAACGTCGCTTCGATTTCGCCTTCGAGCAGAATTAAGGTCTCCTCAAAGTCATGGCGGTGCGGTTCTGGGCCGCCGCCCGGCGGAATGTGCATATCGATAATGCAGAAGCGGCCGTTGGTCTCGTCGCCGGAAACAGTAATGGTATAGGTGTCGCCTACGAGGCCGATGTGAGGTAATGTCTGGTCGGTGTCCGGACGTGCGAGCGTGAGGGTGCGTTGCAAATTGTCGGGTGGAAGAGGCGGGTACTGCGGGGTGGATTCGGACATAATGGTTCTCCTTTTTGAGTCTTGAGGTTCCGATGGAAGGGATGGACTACCGAAAGCTGCTGAAGCCCACAGAGTGGAAAACGAAAATTCTCCGCCGACCATTGCGGCAAGCACGAGGGCAGAACGCCGGGTAAGGTCTGCCATGGTCAGTCGACCTTTCTGGCGAACTCCTGGAAGAGACGCATGAACTCGGCAGGCTGTTCTTCCGGGATAAAGTGACCGCAGGAGGAAATGACTTTGGAAGTCACATTCTTCACGACGGCCTCAACCATCTGTGCGACCTTAGCTCCAAGGGCTTTTTCGCCGCCAATGGCGAGGACTGGTATTTCCACCTTCTTCTTCTTCAGAGGCGTCGTTTGATCGATGGTGGTGAATGCAGCGCGGTATACGCCGAGCGCACCAAGTACCCCTTCGGCGCCGGCAAAAGTACGAAGTGTTTCCGTGATGGATGCTTCGGTGATGGACGCCGGATCGGCTGTGGCACCTTCATAGAACCATGTCAGGAACTCGCGCTCATGGCCTACGATAAGGCGCTCCGGTACACCAGGCGCGAGCGGCAGAACCCACCACCACATCGATCCCTTCGCCATAGCCTCGGGCGTATACACAATCACCTTCGATAGAAACTCTTCGAGCATGGTTGGGACTTCCATGTAAACGAGGCCAGCGATTTCGTCAGGATGGTCTGCGGCCCACAACAGGGCTGGGTGCGCACCCATGTCGTGCGCGGCCAAGAGGAGCTTCTGTCCGTTACCGAACTCGATCTGCTTGACCAGTGCACGAGACTCTTCCGCAAGGGCTCGGGCATCATACCCCGTGGTTCCCGATGGTTTGTCCGAATCACCATAGCCGCGCATGTCCGGCACTAGAACCGAATAGCCTGCGTCCGCGAGAAGAGGCATAAC
>CAXTRZ010000311.1:0-3043 GCA_964246715.1 uncultured Acidobacteriaceae bacterium
CGGCGTGAAATAGGACGGGCACGGCTTCCACAGCGCATCGTCGTCACCCACCACCCCATGGACCTGCCCGCCGACGACCTCAAGCACCCGCTCACCACCCGCGCCCCCATGGCCATGCGAGCCTTCGCCCGCGCCGGCGTGGACCTCTTCCTCTCCGGCCACCTGCATGCCGGCCACACCGTCGCCACCTCGCACCGCTACAAGCTCCCCGGCTGGAGCGCCATCGTCGCCCAGGCCGGCACCGCCATCAGCACGCGCACGCGCGGCCAGCCCAATGGCTGGAACCTCATCCGCCTGCATCCCGGCAACACGCCGCCCGCCATTGAGGTGCAGCAGATCCTCTACGCTGAAAAGCGCTTCGCCCCCGGCCCCACGGAGCGCTACCGCAAGACCCCCGGAGGCTGGACCCTGCAGCCATAAACCATCTTCCGCCCCGCCGCTCTATCCAAACTGGCGAGGCATCACCACGCCGGCGCCGCCTCGCCAGTTTGCCCGCAAACTGCATTGCCTCAGCGCACGATGTTGCGCATCATCGGCCTGTACGTGAACCCGACCGACGAGAGCATGGGATGAAAGACCGGCTCGGTATGGCCCAGTTGCCAGCTCTGCAGTTGGATGTCCGCCTTGACAAAGAACGACCGGCTCACCTGGTACTCCACTCCTCCGCCATAGTTCCAAACGGCGGAGTTATCGTGCTCATCCATGGTCCGGCCGGGAAACGTAATCGTCCCGTAGCCGAACAGCAGATCGCCATACGGATGCACGCGCCCGAAACCCTTCTCCAGCTTCAGTCCGCCATCCAGGCTGCTTTCGCGAACGACATTGCCGGAGGTCATCGTTGACCGAAGCTCCAGTGACGGCTCAATGAAGCGCATGGACTTGCGAATGTCCGTGCCGAACGTCAGCCCGTAGTCGTTGATGCCATAGTCCGTGTTGGTCACTCCGCCCGTGGCGAAGGTTGAGATGCTGTACGCTCGCAGCGCGGTCGGCGAGCTCTGCGCCAGCAGCGACGGCCCCGTTACCAGAGCCACAAGGGCGCACCCCAAAAGCCCCTTCATGCGCTTGCCGCGAGTGAACGCGGAGACGAGGCAGGAGGGGTGAAAAGAAGGCATAGTCACATTCATCGGGATAACCTCGGAGGCAATCCGCCCTCAGCGTGCGCGAGCAGATCGGCGTTGGATCAACTGAGGCAAGCCTAACCCGAAATCGCCGGTACCTGGGTGTAACCGCCATACAACTTCCGCTCGCACCCATGGAAGCCCATGTGGCTCAACAATTGCCCGCGCCACCCGGCACGCAACGCACAAGGGTTTACAAGGGTCCCGAACCTCTCTTAACTCCGCGTTACCGTCCGCAGGCTCAGCTCCCGCATCTGCTGCTCGCTCACCGGCGTCGGCGCATCCACCATCAGGTCGATCGCCTTCGCCGTCTTCGGAAACGCAATCACCTCGCGCAGGCTGCTCGCGCCTGCCAGGATCATCACAATCCGGTCCAGGCCCAGTGCAATCCCCCCATGCGGCGGCGTGCCATACTCCAGCGCGTCCAGGAAGAACCCGAACCGCGCCTTCTGCTCCTCATCGCTCATCCCCAGCGACCGGAAGATCTCCGCCTGCACATCCTTGCGGTGAATCCTGATCGACCCCGACCCCAGCTCCGTGCCGTTCAGCACAATGTCATACGCCAGCGCCCGCACCGCGCCCTTGTCGCTCACCAGCCGCCCGGAGGTGATGTCATCCTCATGCGGGCTGGTAAACGGATGATGCGCCGCCTGCCACGTCTTGGTCTCCTCCTCCCACTCGTACATGGGAAAGTCCGTCACCCAGCAGAACTTGTAGTCCGCCGCCGTGCCCGACAGCTCGAACAGCCCATGCTTGTCCGCGAACTTCTTTGCCAGCTCCAGCCGCAGCCCGCCCACCTTCTTGTAGATCCACTGCGGATCGAAGTTCCACCGCTCCGGCGTGCCCAGCTTCGGCGTAATCACCACCATCAGATCGACGGGTGGGGGTGCCCCATTCGTCGCAGCCGGATCGCGATGAGCGGGTCCAGCCATCGCGCCTTCAATCAAAGCCGCCAGCGGTGCAAAGCTCTCATTCGTCTTCAGCCGCGCGACGTCCAGGAAGTCTAGCCCGCAATCGCCGAAGAACGCACGAATCTCCTCCACCAGCGCGCGCTTCTGCGTCCCGCTCATCGTCCCCGCTGCCGGAATCACAAACCCCAGCACCGGCAACGCCTGCTCAACCTTCAACGCCGTCCTTAGCTCCGGGGTCAAAATCTCGGTCAACTCCACCATCGCCGGCAGCCGCATATCCGGCTTGTCGATCCCGTACCGCCGAATCGCCTCGTCATACGTCATCTGCACAAATGGCGCGCACAGCCCCACGCCCGCGCCCGCTTGAAACGCCGCGCTCAAAAACCCCTCGACCACGCGGAAGATCCGATCTTGAGAGGGGAATGTAGTCTCCAGGTCGATCTGCGTAAACTCCGGCTGCCGGTCCGCCCGCAGGTCCTCATCCCGGAAGCACCGCGCAATCTGGAAGTACTTGTCGAACCCGGACACCATCAGGATCTGTTTGAAGATCTGCGGCGACTGCGGCAGCGCATAGAAGCTCCCCGCATGGACCCGGCTCGGCACCAGGTAATCCCGCGCGCCCTCCGGCGTCGACCGCGTCATAAACGGCGTCTCAATCTCCAGAAATCCAGCGTCGGAGAGATAGTTCCGGATCGCCCGCGCCACCTCATGCCGCACCCGGAAGTTCCGCTGCATCTCCACCCTGCGCAGGTCGAGATACCGGTACTTCAGCCGCACCTCCTCATTCGCAATCGCGTCTTCCGCGGGCGAAAACGGAGGCGTCTTGGCATCGTTCAGCAGCAGCAGCTCCTGCGCGACCACCTCAACCTCGCCGGTCGTCATCTTCGGATTCACCAGCCCAGCCTCGCGCAGCCGAACCCTGCCCTTCACTGCCACCACGTACTCCGGCCGTGCTGCCTCCGCCTTGGCATGAGCCTCTGCGCCCTGCTCACCTCCCTGCGACCAGTCCAGCAC
>CAXTRZ010000311.1:3053-3517 GCA_964246715.1 uncultured Acidobacteriaceae bacterium
GACGTCCAGAAAGATCAGGTTGCCGTGGTCCCGCCGCCGGTTCACCCAGCCCATCAACACCACGTCCTGCCCCGCATTGGCCGCGCGAAGCTCCCCGCACATCTGCGTGCGCTCTAACGATCCTAAAAAGTCCAATTGCATGATGCTTCCAGTATGACGGAAAAGCAGCCCCTGCCATAGCAGCCCGCTTATAACTCCACTCGATCCCCATGCGAAGGCGGAGCGCTCACCACCAGGAACCGCACCTCATCCCCGCTCGCATTGATCGCTTTGTGGCCCGTCCCTGGCACAATCGCAACGCCCATCCCCGCCCTCAGCACCTCGGTCGTGCCTTCCAGCTCCATCGTCAATTCGCCCGCAAGTACGTAAAAGAACTGCTGCGCCGCCTCGTGTTTGTGCCGCCGTTCGCTCGTCCCCGGCGGCATCCGCTCCTCGATGACGCTCAGCCCCGCGCTCTTGAGCAG
>CAXTRZ010000312.1:0-3041 GCA_964246715.1 uncultured Acidobacteriaceae bacterium
CTTGCACTTGGGATAGCCGGAGCAGGCGATGAACTCGCCATAGCTGCCGTCACGCTGGAGGAGAGGCTTGCCGCAGCGGGGGCAGGGCTCGTCCAGGGTGACGGGGGGTTTGGACTGAACCTTCTGCGTGAGCTTGCGGATGGTCTTGCACGGGGGGTCATCCGAGTAGCCGGGGCAGGACATGAACGGACCCCAAGGGCCGTTTTTAAGGACCATGAGCCGGCCGCAGTTGTCGCAGAACTCTTCTTCAGGAGCTTCGTCCGCGCCAGGGGCGTTGAGGTCCGGCTTGGCGGCGAAGTTTTCCTTGGTGAAGTCGCAGGAGACGGGTTCGGCGGTGACTTTCTTACCGGCGGCGGCGGCGAGTTTGACGGCGGCGGTGAACTCCTTTGCGTCTTCGACCTGCCGCTCGAAGTTGGTGTCATCGAAGGTACAGGCCTTAATGATCATGGGGAAGTGGAACCCAGCGAGGACCTTTTTGAGGACAGCCTTGGGGTCTTTTTTCCACGGAGCGGCGGCAATGGTGACGGGCTTTGCCTTGGAGAAGGCACTGCAGGCATAGAAGCTGCCGAACTTGCCCCACTTGAGGATGAGGGAGGAGCCGCACTTGTCGCAGATTTCGGTGGTTGGCTCCTCGCGGCGCTTAATGTCCTCCATGGTGTGCTCGGCGGATTTGAGTTCCTGTTCGAGGTGGCCGTAGAAGCCGTTGAGGAGGTCGGTCCAGCGCTCCGTCCCGGCTTCAACGGCGTCGAGTTCGCCCTCAAGGGTGGCAGTGTAGCCGGGCTCGAAGATGTAGGGGAAGTTCTTGACGAGGAGCTCGGTGACGACCATGCCGATCTCTGTGGGGACGAACTTGGCACCTATCTTTTTGACGTAATCGCGGTCCTGGATAGTGTTGATGATGGAGGCGTAGGTGCTGGGGCGGCCTATTCCCTTCTCTTCCAGCGTCTTGACGAGCGAGGCCTCGTTAAAACGCGGCGGCGGGTCGGTGAACTTCTGCTCGTGGGCGATGGACTGGCGAGTGAGAGACTGGCCGTCGGTGAGGGCCGGGAGACGGCCGTCTTCTTCGCTCTCCTCAGAGTCTTCGGCGGGCTCCGCGGGAGCAGCAGTTGTGGGGGTCTCGTAGACCTTGAGGAAGCCCTCGAACTTGAGAACGGAGCCTGAGACGCGGAAGCTATAGGATTGGGCCGACTTGGCTTCGATCTCGACGGTGGTCTGGTCAAAGAGGGCGGGGTTCATTTGACTGGCAACGAAGCGCTGCCAGATGAGGCGGTAGAGCTTGTACTGCTCGTCGGAGAGCGAGGCGCGGATTTCATCGGGGTGGAAGTCGACATTGGTGGGGCGGATGGCCTCATGGGCGTCCTGGGCGTCGTTTTTGCTCTTGTAGGCGTTGGGCTTGGGCGGCAGGTACTGGTCGCCGAGCTTGCCGACGAAGGTACGGGCGGAGGCGATGGCGTCGTCCGAGACGCGGGTACTGTCCGTACGCATGTAGGTGATGAGACCGACCGTCTCGCCAGCGATTTCTACTCCTTCGTAGAGGCGCTGGGCGACGCCCATGGTGCGGCGGACGTTGAAGCCGAGGCGACCGGCGGCCTCCTGCTGGAGCTTGGAGGTGGTGAACGGGGCCTTGGGATTCTGGCGGCGCTCCTTCTTTTCCACGGTGCGGACGCGGAAGGCGGCCTGGTTCAGGTCAGCGACGACGGCGTCCGTGGCGGCTTGGTTGGGGAGGGCATTGGCGAGGACCTGGGGCTTGCCGTCCTTATCCACGCCGTTGGGGACGGTGATGCGCTTGCCGTCGATGGCGGTGAGGCGGGCGGTGAAGGGGGTTGAGCCGGCCTGGAGCTGGGCGTCGACTGTCCAGTACTCGACAGGGTTGAAGGCGTTGATCTCGCGCTCGCGCTCCACGATGAGGCGGAGGGCGACGGTCTGGACGCGGCCGGCAGAGAGACCGCGGCGGACTTTATCCCAGAGGAGCGGGGAGATCTGATAGCCGACGAGACGGTCGAGGACGCGGCGGGTCTGCTGGGCGTCGACGAGGTTTTCGTCGACGGCGCGGGCGTTGGCGAAGGCGGCTTTGACAGCCTTCTGGGTGATCTCATTAAAGGTTACGCGCTGAATGCTGGCCCCGGCTTTAAGCATGGGCTTGAGCTGCATGGAGAGATGGGCGGCGATGGCCTCGCCTTCGCGATCGGGGTCCGGGGCGAGGTAGACGCTGTCTGCTTTGGCGGCGAGCTTCTTGAGGCGGTCTACGATCTTCTCCTTGCCGGGGGAGACGATGAGGGTGGGCTCGAAGGTGCGGCGCAGGAGTTCGACGCCGATGTCGTTCTTGGGCAGGTCCATGATGTGCCCGATGGAGGCTTCTACGGTGTAGTCGGAGCCGAGATATTTGTTGATCGTCTTAGCCTTAGCGGGCGATTCGACGATGACCAGATTTTTGCTCATTGCTGTTCTTCTTTCATCCACCGGAACCCGCCGGGGACCATTTCCTCGGGATGATGCAACGGATTCCCTTCGTTGCGAACCTAACACGAGTTGCCGGAGACGCGCCAATCATGAAAAGCCGAGGCGCCGCCGTTTCGGGAGGGCGATCCGGGTGAATCTTGCGGCTCGTCAAGCTGTGGGGCTGGCCGTTGATGGGCGATTGTGAATCTGCATCCTAGGCACATCAGACCAGCAATCAAGGTAATAAGACGGCTGGGAGGCTAAAAAGTTCTGACGTAATTTTTTCCGGGAAGCGACTTGACCTTGGCGGCGAGTTCGAGCTCAAAGAGCGCGGTGAAGATCTCCGGGGAGGTTAGTACGGACTCCATCCGCTCCATGAGTTCGTCGAGCTGAATGGGCTCGTCATGGCGGATTTGAGCAAAGACGCGGCGCTCGGCTTCAGACATATGCTGGCCGGAGTGACCGTCTTCGGTCTCGGCAAATAGAGATGCTGCTCCGAAGGGTTTAGATTCAGCGGCGGCTCCGGAGGCGGCGAGTTCTTCGAGTTCAGCTTGGAGGGTGAGGCGGACGGTGGAGGGGAGATTCTCCCAGACGTCCTCCCA
>CAXTRZ010000312.1:3051-3516 GCA_964246715.1 uncultured Acidobacteriaceae bacterium
GGGTGGCGCCTTGCTTGATGAGCGTGTTCGGCCCCCAGGAGTTCTTGTTGGTGACGTTGCCGGGAACGGCGTAGACGTCGCGGTTCTGCTCCATGGCGCAGCGTGCGGTGATGCGGGTGCCGCTGTACTCGGCGGCCTCCACGACGAGGACGCCGACGCTCATGCCGGAGAGGATGCGGTTGCGAATGGGGAAGTTTTGGGGGGCGGGAAAGGTTCCCAGGGGGAACTCGGTGACGATGGCTCCGCCGGAGAGGACGATCTGTTCGGCTAGCTTTTTGTTTTCTTTAGGATAGATGACGTCCAGGCCGGTTCCCCAGACGGCCGCGGTAGCTCCGCCGGCGTCAAGGGCGCCTTTGTGGGCAGCGGTGTCCACGCCGCGGGCCATGCCGGAGAGGATGACGAGGCGATGACGGGCGAGATCGCGGGAGAGGAGCTCTGCCATGCCGGCGCCGTACGGTGAGGGAG
>CAXTRZ010000313.1:0-3514 GCA_964246715.1 uncultured Acidobacteriaceae bacterium
AGGTTGGTCCGGTCGTCATACATCGTCAGCAGCACCCCTTCCAGGCCAAGCTCTGGGTTGAACGCCTGCGCCACCCGATCCAGCGTTTCCATCAACTCGGAGATGCCTTCAAGCGCAAAGTACTCCGCCTGCAGCGGCACCAGCAATCCATCCGCCGCTACCAGCGCATTCAGCGTCAACAGGTCGAGCGCGGGTGGGCAGTCAAGCAGGAGAAAGTCGAACTTCTCCCGAACTTGCCCAATCGCATCCCGCAGCCGAAACTCCCGCCTCTCTTCCGAGACAAGCTCCAGGTTCGCGCCGATCAGGTTCTTGCTTCCTGGTACCAGAATCATTCCAGCTACGTCGGTTGAAAGCATGGCCTCTTCGAGCGTTGCCGGTCCAAGCAGGACATCGTAGATGGAGAGACGCTGCTCTTCTCCCACCTTTTGGCGCCGTACTCCTAACCCGCCAGTCGTATTGGCCTGAGGATCGCAATCAATTAGCAGTACTGTCTTTCCTTCAAGCGCGAGCGCGGCCGCAAGGTTGACCGCTGTTGTCGTCTTACCCACGCCACCCTTCTGATTTACTACGGCAATGACGCGCCCTTTCATGAAAGAGCGGTGTACATGGACAACAACCTGATCGTTTTGAGCGGTCTTCATTCGTTCCAAGACTAACAAAGCTGAATTTTGTGAAGTTTAGTGAAAAATGTGGCCATGGGTGTTCCACGTGGAACAGTCCGGGTAAGTAATTCACTTTAGGCTCTTTAAGGTGGCTCAGCCACAAGCCACAGCCGCGCTTGTGGATGGTTCACGTGTGGAGAAGTATGTGGTTAGTACCGGCTTTGTTCCACGTGGAACATTGTGGATCAGCGGCAACGTCTGAGGGAGAGCACGCGGCGGTCTGAGCCGGGGATGGGAATGCCTTCTCCCGCTGCTGAGGCGGAGGTTAGGTGAGCCAACATCCCGCCTTCAGCGACGCGCCTCCATGCAGCCTCCAGAGCTGCCTCCCGATTGTCCACGGCGCGCATCGTGACCACATCGAAGAGACGATCTGCGGGCATGATCTCGACTCGTGCTGCCCATACCTCAGTTTCCATATCAAGCGTCCGAACGACCTCGCGCAGAAAGCTCGCCTTCTTGCCCTGCGACTCCGCCAACGTGACCCTCAGCGCAGGCCGTGCGAGCTGAATTGGCAGGCCGGGAAACCCTGCGCCAGAACCGACATCCAACAGCGTCTTTGCGCCTTCTGGAAGATGACGCGCGGCAAAGAGCGACTCGCCGAAGTGCACGCGAAGCATCGCCTCCGGATCATGTACGGCGGTGAGGTTGGTTCTGGCGTTCCATCTCACCAGCAGGTCGAGGTACGTCGAAAGCTGTCGCAACAGGGTATCATCCGCCTCCCCGTAGAAAGGCGCGATCAACCCGGCGATCTCATGCATCCCGAGCGTTGCCATCTACCCCACCGACGTGAGCACAGCCCTGGGCTTCCACGCTGCCGCCTCCGCTACCAGCCGCTGAAAGAGAGCTTGCGAGGCATGATCTGTGGCAAAGCTCCGCTCCGGGTGCCACTGCACGCCCAGCACGAAGTGCGCCGGATGTCCGCCTGCATCTGCAAGCTGCGACTTCACTTGCCCGCCCTCAATGGCCTCAACGACGCCATCCTGCGTACATCGGGCGACCACGCGCAGGCCGTCGCCGGCGATGCCAACTGCCTGATGATGCGAGGAGTTCATCAAGAGCTTGCCTGATCCCACAATCTCCGCCAGCAGGGAACCGTCCTCGACCTGCGCCGTATGGGCGACCATCACGCTGGGACCGGCGCCATGGTTGACCGGCATGACATTAAGATCCTGCACCAGCGTCCCCGCTCGCCACACATTTAGAATCTGTGCTCCGTAGCAGACGCCCAGGATCGGTTTGTACAGGTTATGGGCATCCTGCAGGAGCAGCTCATCCACGTTCTCTCGCGGCAGGTCCGCCGGTGCGGTGCCTTGCTGCAGCTCCTGCCCATACTTTTCCGGGGTAACGTCTGCCGGGCTGCCTGGCAGAAGAATTCCTTGACACGTATTCGCCAGCTCAGCGATCTCGCGCGGGGTCAGAGTAAGAGGTACCTTGACAGATTCCCCCCCTGACAGGCGCACGGCCTCGGCGTAGGCGCTCCAGTTGCGGTCGTTGTAGGCGAGGTCCGCAGAGGTCGGAACCGGGATGGCGATACGGGCTGGCATGGAGCTATTTTATGCTCCGCCATAAGAACAACGGCAAAGAACCACCACGGAGTACGCGAAGAAGCAGCGAGAGACAGGGAGGAATAACCGGAGAAAGACAAAGCCGATGCACCGCTTTGGGTGAATCGGCCTTTACGCACTCCTGATTCTGTGCTGCTGAGACATTCCGTGCTGCTGAGACGTAAGCTACTTCTTGGGCGGCGCGATGGTGTCCTTGGCGGTCTTGGCCACGCGGAACTTGACCACGGTCTTCGCCTTGATCTTGATGGTCTCGCCGGTCTGGGGGTTGCGGCCCAGGCGAGCCTTGCGCTCCGCCTTCACCAGCTTGCCGATGCCGGGAATGGTGAACTCGCCATTCTTCTTCGTCTCCTTGACGGCGGTGTCGGCCAGCATCTCCAGGAAGCTGGAGGTCTGCTTGTTCGTAAGTTCCATCTTCTCTGCCATTGCGCGGACGAGCGCGGTCTTGGTCATACCCTTTGCCATCGTCGTACTCCTTCGTTCTTCGTGAATTTGAGTTGGGATTGCCTGCAACACAGTCTGCAAAGGCTTCTGGAATCTTTCAAGCCGCCGTCGCAGGAGTGAGAAATCGCCTGTATTGACGCGGGTTCCATGCTGCCGCTGCGGACCGTACCGCAATCCACCTTCGGCTCTTATGAACTCTTTGTCAATTGCATTTGCCGGGTTTCCACAGGTTTTTTCCGGTTTTTGGAGGCTTTGTCCGCTTTTTAGCACTATTTCCTTGCAAAATTTGGCCTTTGCGCGGCTCTAGAAAGCTTCAGCCGCCTTAAAACAGCGGCTCCCTGGGCCGGGACTGGAGCGGCGCATTCAGCAGTGCAACCAGAGGCGCGGCAAGGCGGAATCGCGTGACGATCTCCTCCAACAGCTTCGCGGATATCGCCACATCCGCCGGCAGTTCGGAGGCGACGCCCCATTGCCGGTGCAGGATCAGGTCGAGCGCGGGATGATCTGCCGGGAAGCCCTTGGGCGGCCGCGTCAGCTTCAGCCCGTCGAACTGCTTCATGGGCGCAACCTTCAGGGTCGCGGGACGCTTGGCGCTCTCGATCGTCTTTAGCGTCGCACGCGCCTCCACGTGGTGGTCGAGCAGATGCCGCCGGATGCCGAGAAGCTGTTCCCGTTCCGGCATGTACGCGCCGGCTGCGATGTAGATCTCTGTACTGCTGACATGGAGGTAAAATCCCGCGCCGGAGGTCTTCTCCAATCCCTGCCGCGCCCACCATGCGGCCATCTGGTGCTTGTACGGGCGCTTGTCCTTGCTGAAGCGAATGTCGCGGTAGATGCGCATCATGG
>CAXTRZ010000314.1:0-3503 GCA_964246715.1 uncultured Acidobacteriaceae bacterium
CCCCTAGCCTCAGCCTTGGCCTTCCGCTCTTTCGCCTTCGTTACCTCCTTGTCGATCCGTTCACTCTCCTTCTTCTGCTCGTTCGCTGAGAGATCTTTGCCGTTCTCCTTCACCAATTTCTGTACGACCACACCGTTGAGCCAGAAAACGTCATACTCCCGCGATTCCGTCTTCTTCACTCCGCCATGCCCATCCAGCGTCTCCATCCGTTCAGCCTCGCGAAAGATATAGTCCTTCTCCTTCGCTTCAGCCTCCCGCTGTCGATTTTCCACTGCGTGCATCAACGCCGTCACATCCGGTAACGGCCGCTCTTCGCCGGGCGAGGCGGAGGAACTTTGCCCCATCGCCCTCACCAATGCCAGTCCACCCGCAACAACCATTATCGCAACCCGCAAATTACCCTCCTGCGTGCCTCTACCGCGTAAACCTTCGCCCAACTCAATGCAACCGCTATGCCCTCACTTATTGGCAAGATCCGCCTCCTACCTTCGCGAATGCCCGCTCAATAACATATGTGTGCGCTCTGTGCGAATAACGCTCATAGTAGATGTCATCAGTGCTCCTTAAGGTCTAGCATGGTAGGTGTTCCGAGGGCATACACTCATTTGGAACACTTTCGTCAGCCACGCCTGCCTCAGGCGTCGCAGTGAGGACCGTAACCTATGGCAACTAAGCTCAAGAAAATAGTAGAGACATCCCCTCAATCGCGCCCTGAGCAGACCCTCAATTTGGAGCACCGCGAAGCTATCTTCGAGATCTTTCGCCGCTGGGGTTACCTCCAATCCTCTCTTGATCCCCTTGGACAGTATCTCCCCGGCGAACCCTTCCCGGTTCCCGTGCCGGAGGCGGAAGAAGATCACGCGGCTGCCGTTGAAGCCCGTGCCTTCTACTGCGGCACCATCGCGGCCGAATTCATGCACATTCCGAGTCCAGAGAAGCGGCAGTGGATTCAGGAGCAGATGGAGCGACCTGCCGTCGAGTCCGCTGAGGATCAGCGTAAAACCCTCACTCACCTTATCAAGGCGGACCTCTTCGAGCAGGTCATCCAATCTCGCTATCTTGGCACCAAACGCTTTTCGCTCGAAGGCCTGACTGTCCTCATCCCGTACCTCGATCGCACTTTTGAGGTTAGCGCGGACTGCGGCGTCAACCGCGTCGTCTTTGCAATGAGTCATCGCGGCCGCCTCAACGTTATGACCAACACCGTCGGCCGCAGCGCGTCAGACATCTTCGCCCGCTTTGAGGATGTGGATCCGCGCAGCACCATGGGCGGTGGCGATGTTAAATATCATCAAGGCGCTACTGGCGTCTATACCTCGCCCTCCGGCCAGAAGGTCGCGCTCCACTTAGCCTCAAATCCTAGCCATCTTGAGGTCGTCGCTCCAGTGGCCCTTGGCCGCGCTCGCGCTCGCCAGAGCCGCATCCAAGATACACCCTATGCAGGCGCACAGACACGTCGGGCCGCCGAGGAGCAGGTTCTTCCGATCATCATCCACGGCGATGCTGCCTTTGCCGGTCAGGGCGTCACCGCTGAAACCATTAACATGGCTACGCTTCGCGGGTACAACGTCGGCGGAACCATCAACGTCATCGTTAACAATCTCCTCGGCTTCACCGCCGTTCCGGAGGAGTCGAACTCTTCCCGCTTCGCCACCGATATTGCCAAGCGCCTGCCCATCCCCATCTTCCACGTCAATGCGGAAGATCCGGACGCCGTTCTCCGCGTTGCCGCCATCGCTGCCGAATACCGTCACAAGTTCGCGTCCGACGTGGTGGTCGATCTCGTTGGTTACCGTCGCCACGGCCACTCAGAGGTGGATGATCCTACTGTCACTTCACCCAAGCGCTACGCCATCATCAAGGACACGCCTGAGCTCTATAAGAGCTATGCGAAGCGCATCGGCGTTGACCCCGCCGCAGAGGTTGCCGAGATTCAGAATCACTTCCTTGAAGACCAGAAGCTCGCCACAAGGGTAGAGACCAAGCCCGACCTCGTCGTGCTTCCTGAGTATTGGAATTCCTACAAAGGGGGTTCGCTGCCAGACGCGGACAAGCACATCAAGACCGGTCTTGAAGCTGAATCCATCACTACTCTTACAAGTGGTCTAACCTCTTGGCCCGCAGACTTTCATATCCACCCCAAGGTCCAGAAGCTTTATGAGCAGCGCCGGGAGATGGCGGAGGGCAAGCGTCCTTTCGACTATGGCCAAGCCGAGTTGCTGGCCTTCGCATCGCTGGTAACGGCGGGAACGCCCGTAAGGCTCACCGGACAAGACTCGCAGCGTGGCACCTTTAACCAGCGCCATGCCGTGCTTACCGATGTCGAGACCGAGGCCCGCTATACTCCGCTCGAGCACCTCAGCAAAGATCAGGCTCGCTTTGAGGTTTATAACACCCTGCTCTCGGAGGCCGCCGTCCTTGGCTACGAATATGGCTACTCTCGAGATTACCCCGAGGCCCTGGTCCTCTGGGAGGCCCAGTTTGGCGACTTTGCCAATGGGGCGCAGATTGTGATCGATCAGTTTATTTCCGCTGGCGAGGCCAAGTGGCACCTGCTCAGCGGTGTTGTTATGCTGCTCCCGCATGGGTATGAGGGGCAGGGCCCGGAGCATTCTTCCGCTCGGATGGAGCGATTTCTACAGCTGGCGGCGCAAGACAACATGGTCATAGCGCAGCCGTCCACAGCCGCGCAATACTTTCATCTGCTGCGGCGGCAGGCGATGCGGAGTTGGCGTAAGCCCCTTATTATCTTCACGCCCAAGTCCATGTTGCGGCATCCGGATGCGTCGTCATCGCTGGCGGACTTGGCTGCGCCGGAGTTTCTCAACGTGGTGGCGGACTCTTCAGTTCAGAACCCTCGCCGCATCTTGTTGTGTTCTGGCAAGATAGGGCACAACCTGCGAGTGGAGCGCGAGAGACGGCGCAAAGAGGGAAAAGACGCCAACGTGGCGGTGGTGTTTGTGGATCAGCTTTATCCCTGGCCGGAGGCGGAGATGCAGGCTGCGCTGGACATGCATACGAAGGCGGAAGTCGTTTGGGTTCAAGAAGAACCGGCTAATATGGGGGCGCGATCTTACGTGATGCCGCTCCTGCGGAAGATGGCGCGCGACCGGGTTGTGGTGAATGTGACCAGGCACGAGAGCGCAAGTCCGGCTACCGGGTCCGCGAAGGCGCATGAGCTTGAAGAAAAAGCACTGATCGACATGGCTTTCGGCGTATAAGAGCCATTCTCCGTCCGGCATGATGCAACACAAACGTGGGTTTGATGTGGAGAGATGCTCCACAAGGCTCCACATTATGCAACGCACTGCTGTGGTGGAGGGTGCGTCTTTATTGGGGATTTGCGATTTCAGTCACAAAGGTGTGGGAATCGACCAGGACTCTCATAGACCGTCGAGCATGTCGTCGTCGCCGCCCTCGAAGAGGCGCTGGATTTCGAGATCGGTTTCAGGGGAGAAGGCGTCTTCGGCCATCCAGATTTTGCCAATGCCGGAGCCTAGCAG
>CAXTRZ010000315.1:0-2244 GCA_964246715.1 uncultured Acidobacteriaceae bacterium
ACTCAGGCAGCAGCCGCGCCGCCTCCGGCGGAGCCTTCCACCGCAGATACAACACCGCTCCCATCGCCGCCGCCAGCACAAAAACGGCCAGAAGCGTATACCCAGTCTGCTTACGCATCCCACGAGTCTAAGCTAGACCGCGCCGGGAGTTACCTCCCTAGCTTCCCCTTCGCCCTCTTCGCCGTTTTCTCCGCCGCCTGGTACAACCGCCCGAAGGTCGCCTCCTTCATTCGGTCCAGTTGTGGAGACGTTCCTGGAGCTGTCGGCTGCAAGCCAAGTTTCCGAAGATACTTATTCGTCCGGTGCGCCCCAATCCTCGCATCGTGCCTCCGTTTAAAGTTTATTGACACCGACACCGAAACCTCCGGCCCATTCTGCAGCCAATGCGGAAACGTCGCCGGGTTGAACACCCCACTGCCCGGAATCAACTTGTACTTCCAGTGCCCAAAAGGCAGCGCCTCCGGACATTCGATCTTCGGCAGACTCCCCGTCCAATACCGCTCCAAATCCGTTGCACTCAAGACCGACGTATCGTTCGCGTTATAGATAGACACGTCCTTCGGCCCATGAATCTGGGCCAAGAAGTTCGTCTCCCCATCCATGTGATATGGCGTAATCCGCCCAGGAGACGTCACAAAGATCGTCATCGTCGGATCGTAGTACACCTCCGCGATATCCACGCCGGTGAGACTGGAAAGCTCCGGAATCAGCGACTGCAGCACCGCCCAGTACACCGGATCCTCATGAATTCGCTTCAGGATCACCCAATTCTTCCCGCTCTTGATCTCCGCCAGCGCATCCACAATCGTCTTACCCGCCGGTCGCTGCCCAAACCACCCGTTCTTCTCTGGTTCGCCGCTCTCATAGTGCGACTTCTGATCGTTCTTCCGCGCCAGCCGCTCCGCTGCCTCCAGCAGCGCTGGAATCTGGAAGACGTCCAGCGTGTCCATCGCATGGCGAAACAGAAATGGCTTGTGGTCGAAGTGCTCCGCATACAAAGCCTGCTCGGTTGGTTCGTGACACAGCAGGCTGGGCTTCGTACTTCCAATCAGTGTTGCAGAACTCTCATCCGTAGCAGGGCGAAACGTTGCAGGCATAGCAATCACTCCATGACCTCTTCTACAACCTCCCGAACAGACCCACAATAAGAAAGATGGCCCGCCCTCATCTGGCTCTGCTTACTCGCTGATCGCGAAGGTGTAGATCTTTCCGCCGTTCGTCACGTTCCCCGTACCTGGCGGCAGAATCCCATACTCCCCGCCCGGCGTGTCCTTCTTCAGCGTGAACGTATATGCATGCGGAGCCACCTTCACCCGCGTAAACTTCACCTCGTCCCGGTCCGCCCCGCCCGTCGAGTGGATCACTCCGCCCGTCAGCGTCCGAAACTCCCTGTCCTTTGAGTTCAGCCGGAACAGTAGCAGGTCGTACTCCTCCACGGCCACGCCCTCAGGCGTGTAGATCATGAACTCGATCGGCCTTGGCAGCAGCAGCTTCGACTCACGCCCATGCACCACGCCGTTCCGGTCTTCCTTGATAATCCCGTGCGTCAGCGTCGACTTCACAAACCCGCCGGACTTAACGTGAACAATCTCCGTCTCCATCAACGTCCATCGCCCCTTGTTGTCCTTGTAGTACACGCCCGGTTCGTTCACATCCGCTACTATCACCGGCGTCTCCGCCACATTCGTGATCTGCCGCCGCGCCTTGTTCATCATCGCGGAGATCACCGTCTCCGGGACTCCAGCCTGCTTCAGCGCGATCACCGAATCCGCATCCAGCTGATACCTGCCCGGCTGCGTATTCACCGTCTGCAAAATCAGCTCCGTGCCCAGTCCAGCCTTCATCATCCGCACCACAGAGTCATTGTTCATCAAAGCCGGTTCAGCCGACCGAACCGGAGCAGCCGTCCCCGGTGTCAACGGCCCTTCCTGAAACTGAGGCGACTCCGCCGTCGGCCTCTCCTGCGCCGGCATCCATGACGCCCCGGCTAGCGTGCCCCCCACGATTCCACATGCCAACACTTGCCGTCCCCATCTCGTCATGCTCAACCCACAGTCCGCCGCAAAAGCAATCGTCTCACTCTCTCATAGACGCCGTATCGCTCCTCACGTTTCAGCAGCCGTTTCTTCCATCCACATCATTTGCGACCCCTTCCCGCCTATGCTAAAGTTTCATCTTGTGGCGCATTGTGCGCAGGCGCGTTTGCGTGAGCAATTGGGTCGGGAAGGAAAGCGTCGCAGGCTG
>CAXTRZ010000315.1:2254-3503 GCA_964246715.1 uncultured Acidobacteriaceae bacterium
CTCCAAGACAAGCAATTGCGACCACCTTCCCCCTGTGGTAACCTTGGCAATTGTGATCCCCGTATCTTCTTTGGGGAACGCGATAGGGCTGGCGTAGCTCAGCTGGTAGAGCATCTGATTTGTAATCAGAGGGTCGGGGGTTCAAATCCCTTCGTCAGCTCCAGATCTTCTCCCAGCCTGAAAGATATGCTGCACGCAGTTCATGGAACGGATTGGTTGCGCTGCTCGTCCATGCGCGTCATGCCAAGTCACCTTCCCCTCAGGTTCTTCGACTCCCTTGGGTATCGGCGACAGTTGAGCGGTTCGTGTCTTCGCTTGCTCCGCACCATGCCGCGCAGTTCAAAGATGTGCACAGGTGGCCGAGTGGTTAATGGCAGCAGACTGTAAATCTGCCACTCTTCGAGTTACGGAGGTTCGAATCCTCCCCTGTGCACCACTCTCCTTCCATCTCTAGTCTCCCTTTCACCCTCTGGGTAACTTTCCAGAGGTTACGAAGGTCGATACAAGGCTAAGTCATCTCTTTTGAATATTTTGCGCCATATTGCCGGGGAGGGGAATACCGCCTTGAGCCCGGTCAACTTCAATCCCGCCGGAACCGGGCGCCTGGTCGTTGCGCTCGTCATTCTCGCGCTCCTTGCCCTCTCCGTCTGGTTCACCATGGAACCGGGCAAGTATCGCGCCCTTACGTTTGTCCTGCTCGGCTTTTTTGCCTTCCGCGTCATGCTCGGAAGGCTGCGTTCGCGGTAGGATAGTAATCGTGTTGCACAGGCTGGCGTAGCTCAGTGGTAGAGCACTCCCTTGGTAAGGGAGAGGTCGAGAGTTCAAGCCTCTCCGTCAGCTCCAGATCTTCGCCGCAGGAATAGGGTCATCCTCCTTTTCCGCTGCGGGAGTAACTCAGTGGTAGAGTCACAGCCTTCCAAGCTGTTGGTCGCGGGTTCGATTCCCGTCTCCCGCTCCATCGTTTCACTGCAGCACAGGCCTTCCGGGCAAATCTGGCCGGTCTTCCAGGGTTGGCCCTGGCAGGAGTCAACGTTTTGAGCACCATGCACACCTCAGGCATCAGCGGCATCACCTACGAAAAGCCTCCTCTCGCCATCACCGACCCCGCAGCCTTCAGCGCGGTCCGTTCCGCCGTCGAATCTTGCTTTTCGTCAGGTTCCGTCGCTGGCTTTCTTAAGTCCATGGATCGCTCCGGCCTCCGCATCCGCGACTTTGAGTCCGTCCTCGGCAAGGGTCTCCTCGGTCCCTC
>CAXTRZ010000316.1:0-2427 GCA_964246715.1 uncultured Acidobacteriaceae bacterium
CGACTCCTGTTATTACCAAGACTTCGCTGGACCGATCGACACTCTTATTGTTATCGGTGGTTCCGGTGCCTCTTCTTCCAAAAGTCAGAATGAAGATCTACTTCGCTGGATTCGGAGGCGCTCGGCTCACGCACGCAGGGTGGCATCCGTGTGTACCGGAGCATTGCTGCTGGCCGCAGCGGGTCTCCTAAATGAAAAGCGAGCCACTACCCATTGGCGATACATCAATGTTCTTGCTGATGGCTACTCGGACGTCCTTGTCGAACAACACCCTGTCTTCACGAAGGACGGCAAATACTACACCACCGCTGGAGTGAGCGCAGGTATCGATCTTGCGTTGGCTCTCCTCGAAGAGGATTGCTGACACGACGGGGCGGCCGTTGTCGCGCGAGAGATGGTGTTGTTTTTGCGACGCCCGTGAAGCCAAGCTCAGATCATCACTGTGCTCACCCAGCAGGAAGCTGTGACGGACGCAAGGCTTCGCAACCTACCGGCATGGGTCAATGCGCGGCTTCATCAACAGCTCGACGTTCCCACACTCGCCGACGCGGTATCGATGTCACCGCGCACCTTCGCCCGGCAGTTTTTCCTGTGTTTCCGAACAACGCCAGCACGTTGGGTGCAGTCGTTACGTGTCGAGGCGGCTAAACGGATCTTGGAGTCACAGAACGAGCCGCTAAGAGCGGTAGCAAGGATGACGGGCTTCCGAGACGAGCAGGCTCTTGGGCGGGCTTTCGCGAAGCAATTATCTATTCCGCCGAAAGAGTATCGAGAACAGTTTGGTAGTGTGGCGAAGCCAATAGGAACGCGCTCAAAGGAGACTTACCGCGTTGAGCTGCCGATAACCTAGGCAAAATCCAAGACGTTTCCGAGTCCGTGCGCGAACGTCGAAGACTCCAGATTGTGCTCAAGGCTCCTCGCCATATCCGGACCGCCACCCAAAGCGGGTAGTTGCCCATTCCTCTACAGCTAATCACCGAATCACCTCTGAAAGGCCGGCGCGGCGGTAGACATATAGCTCAACAATCGATTCGGCGGTTTAGAGCTCATCAAGAAGGATGAGGCGAAAGCAATCCGGGGACACTTTCATGTCGCCGGAAACCGTTCTGTGTGAGTCTTAGCCGCGGGAGATGTAACGAGGTGCTGGTTGAGGCTGCTGGGATGCCGTGAAGAGCGCCTCAGATGCTTCAAGATACTTTTGCACCAAGTTCTCGTCGTGCACTGAAGGAGCAGTGATGAACTCCCCATCATCGAGTCCCTTCAGCGCAGCATCGACACAGCTTTCCGTATTCATTAGCGCGCCTTCACCAAGGCTCGACATTGGAACACCCATCACATCCCAGATCTCTGATACCGTCCCGGCGGGTGCAACGTACTGCAGGCGGATCTTTGTTTCGGCGAGCTGCAGTTTCAGACCCTGCGTGAAATTCTGCACGTAGGCCTTGGTACCGCCATACACTGGAACCCAGGCGAATCCGGTGAAGCCCACTACCGAACCGATGTTGATGATTGTTCCCGCATTTCGCTTGGTGAAGTTGGGCAGGACGGCCTTCGTCAGCACGGTGAGCGCCGTGACGTTAAGAGCGATGAGGTTCGTAATGGTTTCGACGGAGACCTGAGCCACGGGCTCGACGCTCGAGGTGCCTGCGTTATTCACGAGCATGGTAATTGCATCGTCAGCGCTGAGACGCCCTGCTACCTCTGCCAAGCCGTCGGGATGAGCTAGATCAGCTGCGAGCACCTGGACCTGGATCGAGAAGCGAGATTGCAATTCGGTGGCGATCCCCTCTAAACGATCCTTGCGCCGCGCAACAAGGAGAAGGTCATAGCCGCGTGCGGCGAGGCGTTGCGCAAAGACCGAACCGAGGCCTGAGGATGCCCCTGTGACCACTGCTGTGCCGAGCGAACTGGGATTTGCTGGATTCAATTGAAAGCTCCTGGATCAAATGTGGGAGGAAAAGGATGAGGCTGAGGCCTAGTTTCCTACCGTACGGTCAAGGAAATTGAATCAGCGACGATTCATAATTACTACCGAGCGGTAGCAAATAGTGATGGGGTCTTTCCTTTAGGGTTTAATAGTGAAGATGACGGATAAGAGAAAGCAGACAGAACAGGGGCGAGGACCAGGGCGTCCACTCGGTTTCGACCGCGATATTGCCTTGCGCGCGGCCATGATGGTGTTCTGGAGACAGGGTTTCGACGGAACATCGTATACGGACCTTACAAAGGCGACGAGGATGAGCAAGCCAACGATCTATGCAACGTTTGGCGACAAGATCGAACTGTTCCGGAAAGCCATGGCTTTTTATGCGGAGGAGGCGATGACGGTATATCAGGAT
This sequence comes from uncultured Acidobacteriaceae bacterium, assembly GCA_964246715.1. Classification (GTDB taxonomy): domain Bacteria; phylum Acidobacteriota; class Terriglobia; order Terriglobales; family Acidobacteriaceae; genus Edaphobacter. Next base: position 2,340 of record CAXTRZ010000316.1, read on the forward strand.
GCTCTGGAACAGCCGACTGCTCGTGAAGCGGTCGAGGCGTGTCTTCGGCTGGCGCGGGGGCTAAACGCCGAGACAGATGAACCCATCG
>CAXTRZ010000316.1:2437-3062 GCA_964246715.1 uncultured Acidobacteriaceae bacterium
GCTTTCTGGTGCAGGGTGCCCTCACAAAAGCGCCGATACAAAGGAACTTCGTACCGAGTTGAGGGCGTTCCAACGGCGGGCGACCCGACTCTTGCAAAACGTTTGGATCGAGGGAAGCGAAACGGCGAACTTCCATCAAGCGCGAACACCAAGGTAATGGCAGAGTACTTCTCCTCTGTCGTTACGGGTCTCTCCGTCCAGGCTTCGAATGGCGCGATGTCACGCGATCTTCGACAAGTGATCGAAATGGCAATGGGGACGTGGCCAAACGGAACGTCAGCAGTGGGAGTAGTAAATCTCGCATGACGAGAACTGGCTTTAGAGAATGGAAGTCATCGGGAGGCGTCGCGCGATGGCAAAATTAGCTGCAAATCGTAGAGCGCTAAAGCTCCGCTGGAGCGACGCAGTCGCAGGAGCGGAACTGTACGTCGGAGAGGACGTGAAGGTCTTCGCATCAGACTGGCACTTTCATGAAGGCTGGCAACTGGTGGCTGTTACGAAAGGCGAGCGCCGTTATGAGTTCAAGTCAGGCACCGTCATCGCAAGGCCCGGAGAGTTAGTCCTTCTGCCTCCCCGCCTAGTCCACAGAGCCCAGTGTTTTGAGGCAAGCCGTACCGACTTCAAG
>CAXTRZ010000316.1:3072-3499 GCA_964246715.1 uncultured Acidobacteriaceae bacterium
GCTTCTCTGCCAAGCACTGCGAAGCATTTACCTCAACTTTCGAATCGCTTAGGGCTTCCACAAAGAAAGACTCGTTGGCGCTGGACATCTCCGATTTGCACACTATCTTTCGTGAAAGTGATCCAGTAACGACCTTTGCTCGCTTTCCTGCACCGGCATTTGTTGTCCGGATGGAAGCCTATCTCTTGAATACACCGGAGAAACTTCCTTCGCTTGACACTTTGTCTTCGTTGGCAGAAGTCAGTCGTTATCACTTGTCACATGCTTTCACAAGACATATTGGACTATCACCGTTGGCATTTCACACACGCGCGCGCTTGATGCGAGCGCGAAGGCTGATTGCAGAAGGATTATCCCTCGCCGAGACGTCCTTCCGGTTGAGTTTCTCGGACCAAAGCCATTTCGGACGGCAGTTCAGGACTGTCTA
>CAXTRZ010000317.1:0-3494 GCA_964246715.1 uncultured Acidobacteriaceae bacterium
TGCGGGGTGGAGCAGCCCGGTAGCTCGTTGGGCTCATAACCCAAAGGTCGTAGGTTCAAATCCTACCCCCGCAACCACTTAGCGAAAACGTCAACCCCAGATAACCCCAAATAAGAGCGGTCGTAGTAATCGCCTTGGGAATTATCGAGAGTGGTTGGCGTTTTTTGCATGGGCCTAAGCGCTCCTCAATGCCATCTTTACGACCTTGCTGTTGGCCTCACGCTTGGCCGTCATCAAGGCGTTTCCGTACACGTTCATCGTGGTCGATACCTGGGCATGCCGCATCAGTTTCTGCTGCACACCGATTGGCGCTGAAGTGCTGTCCAGCCAGGAACGATAGGTGTGGCGGAACGTGTGCCAACCTACGCTGCCGTACTTGCCGGCAGCTTCCCACCGCTCGTCGTGCAGCGGCAGTCGCTTCCCGTTCGGCGTCTTCGCGTCCTGAAGACACCAGACACCGACACCCGCGCCGCACTTCGGACACGCCACAAGACAGCAGCCAGCGGGACGGATGTAGTCCTGCTGGGCCGGCGCCGCATGGAAGTGCCGTCCGGTGGAGGTGCTTGGAAACACCAGATCCAACCCCACCAATGGGGTTGAAACCCCGTTTTGCGCTTCGCGTTCGGCTCCCAACCTGCGCTTCCAAGTCAGGAGTACCTCTGCGAAGCCGGGATCAAGGGGCAGTTCGTCCTCGGAGTAATCGGTCTTCACGGTCTTGACTCGGCCATGTACGACCGCCCGGACGACCTTCATACTGAGGTTCTCGAAGTCGATGTCTTCCCATTCGAGCGCCAGGACCTCTTCGGCGCGGAGACCGGTGCATTGGGCTACCACTACCATCGTCTGGTAGGGCTCCGGCAGCAGAGCGAGGATCTGGAAATACTGCTCGACGGTCAGGATGATCGGCCTCTTCTGCCGCTTGCTGACGCCTTTGATCTCGACCAACTCCATTGGATTCCGCTGCCACTCGACCATCTCCCACAGCATGGCCTTCTCGTACAGGCGGTACATGACCGCCTTGATGTGGCCTTTGGTCTTGGGCGCGGCTTCCAGTTCTCTGAGCCATGCTTGAATCAGCATCGGCTTCATCCGCGTGATGCGGGTGGTTCCCCATTTCGCGCGGACTCGCTTGATGACGCTGAGGTAGGAGATGACTGTCGAATAGCTCAGCTCACCGTCCTTGAGATGTTCACCGGGCCGACTCTGCTTGATTTCCATCATGCGTTCGTCCTCGATAAACCGGTCAAGAATGGCGTCGAAGGTCGGCTCCATCACGGCCAGGGTTGGGTTCTCTTGGTTGAGTTTGAGCACGAAAGCTTCGAGATGCCGTTCTGCGGCAGTCTGCGTGGGAAACTTGTCGAGGCCCAAGAACAAGGATTTTCTCTTATTGGTTAGTGGGTCTTGGTAGCGGTACTCCCAAGCCCATTGATTGTTGGCCCGCGCGACCTTGCGCAGGGTGCCGCGTTGAAAACGCTGCCGAGTGAACTTCAAGGATTTTTCTCCTGTCTAGTCACGACGGCCTGATCGGTTGTATTCAATTTTAGGCCAGCTTCAAGCCAGTTGTTGAGTGAACTCAGCCGGAATCTCCAGCGTTTTCCGACTTTGAAGGCTGGGACTTCATGCTGCCGTGCTTTACCTTCAAGGGTCTTCCAGTGCATGCCCAGCACGGTGGCCGCTTCATGGAGGTCTAGCAGCGGTTCGAAGGCTGGTATGGGTGTGCGTGAATGTGGTTTGGCGGCTGAGAGCATACAACCTCACTTTGAAGAACCCCAGGGAAGGGCGGAGATAACGTACGTGTCTTGAAGATGGCTGAGGATGTCGTTCGAGTCCAATTCATCAAAGGGGGTTACTTATCAATGACGTTGATAAGCACACATCAGCCCACCCTTTCCACAGACGTGCCATCTAAGTCATTCAGCTTGACGATGGGACGCGCCTGCGCGCCGATACGTTGAAACAGCGGACTGCCCAGCCCACGTCCTATCCCCATTTTGGCGGAGTTCATGGGGTGCGGCATGTCAAAGAACGAACCAAAGCATGAAACCAAACTCATGGAGTCGGTGATTGCACTCGCTGAGGAACTGCACTTTGGACGAGCAGCTCGCAGACTGCGGATCAGCCAGCCGATGCTCACAAAGAACATCCAAGATGTGGAAGCCCTTGTTGGAGGCCCACTGTTTGTTCGAGACCGAAAACACGTCGTATTGAGCGATGCGGGCCGGGCCTATGTGCAACAGGCTCGGCTCTCACTTGTCCACGGTGAACGAGCGGTCCAATCTGCACGAACGGTGCTTCAAGGCATGGATGACACTTTCCATGTGGGACGTACTCCATACGCTGATCCCTTCTTGGTCTCCACGCTTCTCTCTATCCAACTCCCGCTCTTTCCGAGATTGAAGGTCGATCTTGCCAGCAAGTTTTCGATAGATATCGTTGAAGACCTCATCGCCGGTGTAGTCGATTTGGCGATTGCCCACGAGCCCCCGAATCCGCTTTACTCACCTCTGTTCAGGTTGCGGAGCAGCCGTTCTACATCGCAATGGCCAAACGAGATGGATTAGCTTCCTACCCATCGGTGTCGCTCGACCAGATGAATGGAAGAGATTGGATACTCTTCGAGCGCCAACTACATCCACCGGTGTACGACGCAATCATGAGCGAGGCGGCAAAGAGAGGAATACGTCCTCAGAGCATTCAACACGTCATCGCCCCGGAAGAGGCCTTTCCCTTCATAGCGGACGCATCTGCTGTTGCTTTCGTAGTGAAGGCGGGTGCGTTGCGTGTCGCACGCAACGGAGTTACAGTGCGACCGCTCAACGAGTCCGGCCTCCGGCTGAAGACATGCCTGGTTTGTCGCTCTAATGACGAATCGAAGATTGCGAGCGAGTTCGTGCGTGCGTACATGCGCAAGATGCCCGATAAGAACAGACATCAACAGTTGCCACTTCCCATTTCAGCGTGATGCGATTACTTGGCCGAAGTGGGTTTCTTGCGAGGCACATGGTTGATGACTTGTATTTCAATCTGCCCTGACCAATCACAACTCGGGCAAATCACGATGCCGGTTGTGATTGCTCTCAGATCTAGCTCCGCGAGATTGATGAAATGTCCGCATCTGGGACAGACGTGAACGCTCTCCCATGATTCTCCATCTTCCCGAATTGTGGCGTCTAGACCCATGGCTAGAGGGCTGCCCACGATGCCACGCCGGCAGTGGAAGCCAAGATAATGGCAGTCACGATGAACCATATCTCCGTGTCGTTCGCATAAGACAAGGCGCCGCTTCCTTCAGAAGCGCCCCGCCCGACCCCTCTTCTCCAGAGGCCATAGTGTGCTGCGACAGTAAGTGGATAGAAGCTAATTAGGACGTACGCAGAACACAGCACGGAACGCGAGAGCCGTACGTGTGAACCGGTCGCCAACGGCAGAAGGATAGCGAACGCTAGAGTGCTGAAGAGATTGAACAGGTTAAGCAGATCTGGAAGGCCGATCGT
>CAXTRZ010000318.1:0-3491 GCA_964246715.1 uncultured Acidobacteriaceae bacterium
TCTGCGCCGAGACCCAGGCCGAGGCAGACCGCCTCTCCCAGTCCGTCCGCCTCCTCCAGCTCCGCATCCGCCAGAACGACCGCCGGCCCGTCGCCTCCCCTGAAGAGGCCGCCGCCGAGCTCCCGCGCTTCGGCCCTTCTGCGCCGGAGACCGGCGAGTTCCCCCGCTACATCGCCGGCACGCCTGACGTCGTCCACGGCCGCCTCATTGCCATGGCCGACGCCCTCCACATCAACGAGCTGGTCATCAATACCATCGTCCATGACCACGCCGCCCGCCTCCGCAGCTACTCCCTGCTTGCCCAGGCCTTCCGCCAAAGACTCGCCGCCTGACGCAAACTGAACACGGCACCCAAACGAAGACTCTCGTCTAACGAAGACGCCTGCCATAATGAAGAGCCGTCATTCTGGCGAAGCCAGGGTTCTATATCTGTTGTTACCTGGTATTAGCCCTTTAGGGCTTCCATTTGAGAGTTGCCTTCACAGGTACCAGGGAATATTCACCACCACAATCCGTTGGTTTCCGCGCAGAAGCAGCAGCACCTTCAGCAGTTGCACCCGCTGATTGTGCAGCAGGTTCTCCCACCAGTGCCGCACCACCAGCTCCGGCAGCAGTACCGCGACCTTGCGCCCCGGGTTCTCCGTCTCCAGCCGCAGAATGTAGTCCATCAGCGGCGAGATGATGAAGCGGAAGTTTGACGGAATCGTCACCAGCTCCGGCTCCGTCATGCCCTTTGCCCGGATCGGCCCCATGATCTTATCCTCCCACTCTTCTTCAATCCCGTGCTCCTCGTCTTCCGAGTGCACATGCACCACCTTGATCTCGTGGGAGATCACCAGCCCAAACCGAATCGCCTTCTCCGAGATCCTGTTCCATCCCGCTACCGGGATCACCACCAACGGCGACTCTAAGTTCACCAGGTTCAGCGGCTTCATATCCTTCATCTCGCTGGACACCCGCGCATAGTGCTTCTTCACCAGGTGCATAATCAAGATCAGCGTCGGAATCAACAGTGCTGTCACCCACGCCCCGGCCCGAAACTTAGAAGCCAGCACGACGATCGTCGTCAGCCCCGTTGCCACCGCGCCCAGCCCGTTGACAAACATGTGCCACCCGCGGCCCTTGTGATCGTCCTCCTGCTTGCGCCAGTGCTGTACCATCCCGGCCTGCGAAAGCGTAAACGCCAGAAATGCCCCAATCGCATACAGCGGGATCAGCCTGTCCGTCACTCCCTTGAACGCGATCAAGATCAACGCCGTAAACCCTGTGAGTGCATACACCCCATGCGAAAACAGCAGCCGCCGTCCGCGCAGGATAAACACATGCGGCAAGTGATCGTGCATGGCGATCGCCCGCGTCAGCCGCGGAAAGTCCGCGAACGCGGTATTCGCGCTCAAGCAAAGCGCCAGCAGCACGCTCCCCATGGTCAGGTGATAAAACCAACTATTGCCGAACACCGCATGCACCAGCAGGCTCAGCAGGCTCTGGTATCCCGGCCCGTCCGGGTCCATCGCCATGATGTTGTAGTGCTTGGCCATCCAGGCCGTCCCGTACAGCAGCACGATCAGGATGCCGATGATCTCGGTCAGCGTGTACTGAGCGTTCTTGGACCGGGGTTCCTTGAAGGCCATCACTCCGTTCGACACCGCCTCCACGCCTGTCATCGCCGCGCATCCGCTGGAGAACGCCTTTGCCAGCATCCATAGCCCCAGCATCTTCACCGTCTGCGGAACCGCCGGCGGCATGGCAATCACCGGCGTCGGATGCCCGCCCGCCGCCAGCGTCCGGTACACGCCAACGCCAATCAGAATCAGCAGCGTTCCGATGAACAAGAACGTCGGCAAAATGAACGCCGCTCCCGTATCCTTCACGCCGCGCAGGTTCACCACCGCCAGAATCGCCAGGATGATCAGGCATAGCGCTAGCGTATACGGCTGCAGAAACTGCTGGTCGGAGGTTAGCGCCGTCACGCCCGCCGAGATCCCCACCGCTGCCGTCAGAATGTAGTCGATCATCAGCGCCGCGGCCGCCAGCAGCCCCGCGTTCTCGCCTAAATTTTCTGACGCCACCGTGTAGCTTCCGCCGCCGTTCGGGTACGCCGCAATCGTCTGCCTGTAACTGAAAAATACGATCACCAGCAGAATCAAAATCGCCGTGATGATCGGAAGAATGTAGGTCGTGCTCAACAACCCCAGGGGAATCAGCAGCGCCATGGCTGCCTCTGGCCCGTATGCCGCGCTGGTTAACGCATCAAGCCCGAAGATCGGGATTCCGGCTGATACTCCAATATGTTCCGCGCGCTCGTCGCTGGTCGCCAGCGGCTTACCAAAAATCTTGTCCTGAATGGCCATGTCAACGCTTAATACTACGCCTGTCAAACCGTTGCATAAGAGAACATTCGCCCGGTATCAAGACCATCAAAAGCGGCGCACACGCCCATGCGACCCATCAATCCCGCAATCTCCGCTGCGTTCCCTGAAATCGTATAGAACTAAGCCCGGCAATCGTTTATCCTCGAAAGATGCCAAGCCTGTTCGAACTTCCGCTCAAGACCATCGCCGGCGAGGAGACAACCCTTGCACCGTATAAGGGTCATGTCCTCTTGATCGTCAACGTTGCCAGCAAGTGCGGCCTGACCCCTCAATATGAGGAGCTGGAGAAGCTCTATAGCACCTACAAGCACTCCGGCTTCGATGTCCTCGGCTTTCCCGCCAACGACTTCGGCAGTCAGGAGCCCGGCACCAGCCAGGAGATCCAGAAGTTCTGCAGCATGACCTATAACGTCAGCTTCCCCATGTTCGAGAAGGTCGTCGCCACGGGCCCGGACAAGGCCCAGCTCTACGACCTCCTCACCACCGCACAGCCTGTCGCCCGCGTCGCCGACCCCGGCTTCAAGGACCGCCTGCGCGGCTACGGCTTGGCCGTCGCGGACGCTCCGGAGCTCACCTGGAACTTCGAGAAGTTCCTCGTCAACCGCAAGGGGCAGGTCGTCGCCCGCTTCGCCCCAGACACGCTCCCCACTGACCCCGCCGTCATCCAGGCCATCGAGCGCGAACTTCCGCCCCTCGAAGCCTAAGCTCCTCCCATGCCTGCCGTTATGGAGTCAATGTTCTTCGACGGAAAATACACGGAAGAAACCCTCCGCATGGACGCAGAACAAGCCGCTTCCGCTCTTTAAACGCTTTCAGCATCGCGTTCCGCACATCCTGATGCTGAGATGCGGATCCTCCCACAGGGTTCCCTCGAACCTACTGAAGCCTCGTCCCACCTTGCGCCGTCCGCGTCTTTCTCGCATTATGCGGTTCGATCATCCCGGGTTTGTCCCGCGAAGCCTACAACTCATAACTTCATCGCCGCAACTTCTTCCTTCGCCACCACGTCTTTCCAACCATCCTCCGACTCAGAAAGAGTGCATGCGTAAACTCCCGCTTTTCCTAGCCTCGACCCTGCTCGCCTCCGCCGCCGCCCTCCCAAGTCAAGCCCAGAAGACG
>CAXTRZ010000319.1:0-1037 GCA_964246715.1 uncultured Acidobacteriaceae bacterium
TTCCAACCCGGCGACCGCACCCCACACGACCACACCCGCCCCGGCGACGAGGCCCGTCTCTCCGGCCGCGCCCAAACCCGCGCCGGCGACTCCGCCCCCCACGCCTCCGCCACCGCCGGCGACCAGACCCGCCTTAACGACGCCTTCGACGAACGCCAGGAACCCCTCGGCTCCGTCGCCGCCATCAACTTCTCCGCGCCCTTCATCCGCCGCCCCGTCGCCACCTTCCTGCTCTCCATCGCCATCATCCTCGCCGGCTGCGTCGCATACAAGCTCCTCCCCGTCGCCAGCCTCCCGCAGGTCGAGTTCCCCACCATCAGCGTCAACGCCGGCCTTCCCGGCGCAGACCCGGAGACCATGGCCTCCGCCGTCGCCACCCCGCTCGAGCGTCAGTTCAGCCGCATCGCCGGCGTCAACCAGATGACCTCGACCTCCTCGCTCGGGTCGGTCGGCATCACCCTTCAGTTTGACCTTGGCCGCGACGTCAACGGCGCCGCCCGCGACGTCCAGGCCGCCATCAACGCCGCCCGCAGCCAGCTTCCCGCCAACCTCCCCTCCAATCCCACCTACCGCAAGATCAACCCCTCTGACAGCCCCATCCTCATGCTCGCCCTCACCTCGGACACCATGACCGTTCCGGCCATGTATGACGAGGCGGACTCCATCCTCGCCCAAAAAATCTCGCAAGTGGACGGCATCGGCCAGGTCTTCGTTACTGGCAGCGCCAAGCCCGCCGTCCGCGTGGAGGCCAACCCCACCCTGCTCGCCGGTTACGGCATCGGCCTGGACGCCCTCCGCACCGCGCTCTCGCAGGTCAATGTCAACCAGCCCACCGGTTACACCAACGGCGACTTCCAGCGCATCAGCGTCACCACCTCGGACCAGCTCTTCGGCGCCGCTGCCTACAAGCCGCTCATCATCGCCACGGACAAAGGCCCCGTCAGCTCCGCCACCTCCTCCTCCGGCCTCCCGTCGAGCGTCGCCTCCGCCGTCACTTCCGCCTCGGCCTCAGCCTCCACCATCACCTCCATCACAGA
>CAXTRZ010000319.1:1047-2176 GCA_964246715.1 uncultured Acidobacteriaceae bacterium
CACCACCGCCGTCGCCACCAGGGCGCCCACTGTCACCGCCGGCGTCACCACCGCCACTCAGGCGCCCACCGCCATCACCGGCGCCGCCGGCAGAGCTCACGGCGTCGTCCGCGTCTCCGATGTCGCAGACGTCACCGACAGCGTGGAAAACATCCAGACCGGCGGCCTCTTCAACGGCAAACCCGCCATCCTTCTGATGGTCTTCAAATCCCCCGGCGCCAACGTCATCTCCAGCGTGGACAACGTCCTCAAGCTCCTGCCGCAGCTTCAGGCCTCCGTCCCCCCGGCCATGAAGGTTCAGGTCGCCCTGGACCGCACCACCACCATCCGCGCCTCCGTCAAGGACGTCACCCGCACCCTCGTCATCTCCATCGTCCTCGTCATCCTGGTCGTCTTCCTCTTCCTCCGCGAGGTCCGCTCCACCCTCATCCCCAGCGTCTCCGTCCCGCTCAGCATCCTCGGCACCTTCGCCATCATGTATCTGCTGGGCTACTCCTTGGATAACCTCTCCTTGATGGCTCTGACCATCTCCACCGGCTTTGTCGTCGATGACGCCATCGTCGTCATCGAAAACATCAGCCGCCACCTGGAACTCGGCCTCAGCCCCTATGAAGCCGCCATGGTCGGCTCCCGCGAGATCGGCTTCACCGTCGTCTCCATGAGCACCTCGCTCATCGCCGTCTTCATCCCCATCCTGCTCATGGGCGGTATCGTCGGCCGCCTCTTCCGCGAGTTCGCCGTCACCCTCTCCGCCGCCATCCTCGTCTCGCTCGTCGTCTCCCTCACCACCACCCCCATGCTCAGCGCCAAGTTCCTCAAGGCGCACGGAGCCGGCCGCCAAAGCCGCTTCTACGTCCTGGGAGAAAGAGGCCTCGCCTGGATGACCTCCGAGTACGAACGCGCCCTGCGAGCCGTCCTCAAGCGTCAGCCGCTCGTTCTCGGCGTCTTCCTCCTTACCGTCGTCCTTACCGTCGTCCTCTTCATCCTTGTGCCTAAAGGCTTCTTCCCTCAGCAGGACACCGGACGCATCGGCGGCCAGATCCGCGGCCAGCAGGATGTAAGCTTCGACGCCCTCAAGGAAAAGGCCACCGAGTTCGTCAACATCGTTCGCAAGGAGCCCGGCGTCGGC
>CAXTRZ010000319.1:2186-3491 GCA_964246715.1 uncultured Acidobacteriaceae bacterium
CAGGCGGACCCGGCGGCGGCGGCGCCAACTCCGCCTCCCTCTTCATGTCGCTCCGCCCCGACGCAGAGCGCGAAGCCAACGGCCAGTCCGCGGAAAAAATCATCAACGATCTCCGCCGCAAGACCAACGGCATCCCCGGCGCGCAACTCTACCTCCAGTCCTCGCAGGAGCTGAATATCGGCGGCCGCGGCAGTGCCACCCAGTACCAGTATTCGCTCACCTGCGAGAATCTCGCCCTGCTCAACGAGTGGGCTCCCAAGCTTATGGAGGCCATGCAGCACATCCCCTCCATCAAAGACGTTGCCACCGACCAGCAGCAGCAGGGCCTGCGTACCCAGCTCGTCATCGACCGCTCCACCGCCAGCCGCCTCGGCATCTCCGCCCTCGCCATCGACCAGACCCTCTCCAGCGCCTTCGGCCAGACCCAGGTCTCTACCCTCTACGAAACCCTCAACCAGTACCACGTCGTCATGGAGGTCGCGCAGGACTTCCAGCGTGATCCTGACGCCCTCCGCAACATCTACATCAAAAGCACCACCGGCGCCATGATCCCCCTCTCCGCCGTCACCCACTACGAGACCCTCCGCATCCCGCTCGCCGTCAACCACCAGTCGCAGCTTCCCGCCTCCACCCTCAGCTTCAATCTCACCCTCGGCTCCAGCCTCTCGGACGCTACGGACGCCATTGAAGCCGCGCGTATCCGCATCGGCATGCCGGAAGAGGTCCACGGCGGCTTCCAGGGCACCGCCCAGGCCTTCAAGGCCTCGCTCTCAACCGAGCCCATGCTCATCCTGCTCGCCCTCGTCACCGTGTACATCGTCCTCGGCATCCTCTATGAGTCCTTCATCCATCCCCTTACCATCCTCTCCACTCTCCCCTCCGCCGGTGTCGGCGCCTTGCTCTTCCTCTTCCTCTTTCACGTCGATCTCTCCGTCATCGCCATGATCGGCATCATCCTGCTCATCGGCATCGTCAAAAAGAACGCCATCATGATGATCGACTTCGCCCTCATCGCAGAGCGTGAGCACGGCAAATCGCCCGAGGACGCCATCTTTGAAGCCTGCCTCCTGCGCTTCCGCCCCATCATGATGACCACCATGGCCGCGCTCCTCGGCGGCCTGCCGCTTGCCCTCGGTACCGGCACCGGCTCGGAGCTTCGCCGCCCTCTCGGCATCACCATCGTCGGCGGCCTGGTCGTCTCGCAGGCCCTCACCCTCTTCACCACCCCGGTCGTCTACCTCTTCTTTGATCGTTTCAAGAACTGGATCGCTAGCTTCAAGTCCGCCGATTTCAAGCCTTCCACCC
>CAXTRZ010000320.1:0-3488 GCA_964246715.1 uncultured Acidobacteriaceae bacterium
GTCACCCTCCGCCCCTTGCCCTTTTGATCCAAGAAACTGGTCCGATAGAAAAGCGGCCTCATAACCCGCCGCTCCTCCAATTCCCGCATCCAATCGGACAAGCCCCCGGTTTCAAGGACTTGCGCGTTTCGCCACTCGCTTCATCCGGGTCAGCCATAAGAGGAGCACTCCCCTGGCCACTTCCCCGCAGATTCAAAGCCCTTATCCGCCCTCCACCACGCCGCCCCTTCCGGCCACCGTGGCGGCGCAGCGCTCCACGACCCGCGCCAATATCCTCTTCTTCTTCGGCGTCTGCCTCCTGCTCTGCGTCGCGTACAAGCTCCTCAAAGAGCTCGAAATCCTGTACGTCAGCGCCCTCTTCGCCGTCGTTCTCATGCCCTCCGTCGTCTGGATCACGGAACATGGCATCCGCGGCTACAAGCCCGGCCGCGCCGTCGCCATCGTAATCCTCATGGCGACCACCATCCTCATCCTCGGCATCTTCGGCACCGTCGCCGTGCCGCCCGTTCTGCGCGACCTCCGCAACTTCCTCGGCGATCTCCCTCAGCGCATTCCCGGAGCCGTGGCCCGCATCAAGCACCTGCCCATGGCGGACAAGTTCGGCATCGACGACATCGCCGCCAAGGCCCAATCCGTCGCCGGCGAGCTCGGCGGCTACCTCTTCACAGCCCTCCCCGCTTGGCTCTCCCACCTCTTTGACATCCTCACCGCCGTCTTCCTCTGCATCTACTTCATGCTCGAAGGCGAGCACGCCTACAACTTCTTCCTCTCCATCTTCCCCTCCAGCGAGCGCCGCCGCCTCGATCTCACGCTAAAAAAAGCCGAGCTCAAGATGAGCAAGTGGCTCTTCGGCCAAGGCCTGCTCATGCTCACCCTAGGCATCTGCAGCACCATCACCTTCGGCTTCCTGCACGTGCGATACTTCATCCTCTTCGGCGTCCTCATGGGCCTGCTCAACATCATCCCCATCGCCGGAGGCGTCGTCACCATCGTCGCCGTCGCCGCCGTCGCCGCCATCGACTCCTGGACCAAGATGGCCGGTGTCCTCATCTTCTACGCCATCTACGTCAACGTCGAAAACGCCTTCCTCACCCCCCGCATCATGCGCTCCTCGGTCAACCTCATGGGCCTCACCGTGCTCGTCGCCCTCCTCCTTGGCACCGCCCTGGCCGGGATCGTCGGAGCCCTCGTCGCCGTACCCACCGCCGCTCTCATCTCTGTCCTCCTGGACGAATACGCCGTCAACCGCTCCTGAATCGGCGCTTCTCCGCAAAGGTCGTTCTGAACCAGGGGAATGCGTAGCCACAAACCATGGTGGAGCGGCCCAGCCCATCTTGAAAGGGCGGGAGTTCAGTCCCGCCGTAACTCCCAAGGCACGCGGTTTAGCCGCCAAAGGGAACTGTGCCAACTTGATCACAGGTTCCTTGGATCTCTTCTTCAACACCCTCACAAAGCCTCTTCCAAACGAAGTGAAGGCGCCCGGTGTTCAGGGCGCCTTACATAGAAGGTGGGGAGTGGTCTTGCGGATAGGGGAAGCCCGAACCGAGGGAACTGATAGCCGGGCACGTGCTTGGTACAGTTGATAAGACGCAGATTACACGGAATAGTTGTTCTAAAAGATAACCCTTTAGGATCATTCCGTTCCTACGACTGGGGCATCTTAACACAACCGGTAAATCCTTGGCTCACATCAGCCTCAAGAATTAACCAATCCCAAAAATCCGGAAGGATCCACCTGCGTCCCCGGAAACACCGTTGCCAGGTTCTTCGCGCCCAACGTCTTATACGCCGCCTCGCCCAGAACCCTCCTGAAATCGGTCGTCACCGCCAGATCCCGGCCCTCATTCAACTGCCCGTCGCTGAGCCCCGGCCACTTCCCATACACCTTACCGCCCTTCGCCGTCCCGCCCAGCACGAACATCACATTAGCGTGCCCATGGTCGGTTCCGCCCGTCCCATTCTGCCGTGCCGTCCGCCCGAACTCGCTCATCGTCACCAGCGTGATGCTCTCTGCGTCGGTTCCCATGTCCTTCCAGAACGCCGCAATGCCATTCGAAAACTCCGTCAGCCGGTTCGCCAGTTGCCCCGTCGCCGACCCTTGATTTACATGCGTGTCCCACCCGCCGATATCCGAAAACGCCGCCTCTACCCCCAGGTTCGCCTTCAGCAGTTGCGCGATCTGCTTCAAACTGTTGCCGAACGGCGTATTCGGATACACCGCCCCGTTCGCCGGCGCATACTTCGCCGGGTCCGCCGCCTTCAGCATCTTCACCGCCTCAAACGTCTCCTGCCCCGTCCCATGCAACACCGCATCCGAGCTCTCGTCGTACATCGCCTGGAACGCATTGCTGATCGCCGAAGTCTGCGGCCCCTTCCCGCCCACGGAAAAATCCGCCAGATTCGAGACCGCGATCGCCGGAACCTTCCCCTGCAGCGTCCGCGGCACCTGCGTCCCCAGTGCCACCGCCCGGAACGCGCTCGGCTTCCCGCCCGGTCCGTTCGGAGCCGGCCCTGCCAGCAGCGCGCGGTTCAACCATCCATCCTCCGTCGCCTTCACCCCCGGCGTCCCGCTCTCCATATAATCCTGCGCGTCAAAGTGCGACCGCGTCGTATCCGGCGACCCCGCCGCATGCACCACCGCCAAATGCCCCTGCTGAAACAGCGGCTTAAACGCGGCCATCGCCGGATGCAGCCCAAACTGCCCATCCAGATCCAGCACATCCTTCTGCTGGATCGCAATGGACGGCCTCATCGAATAGTAATTCTTCTCCTGGTACGGCACCACGATGTTCAGCCCGTCCGCCGCCCCACGTTGAAACAGCACCACCAGCTTCTTTCCATTTGCTGCCGCCGTCGTCGTCTCGGCCATCACGCTCCGCATCAGAAAGCTCGGAATGACGCTCGTCCCCACCAGCGCCAGCGCCCCACCCTTCATAAATCCGCGCCTGGACGGTCCGCCCGTTACTCCCCGCCGCGCCAAATCCCGCCCGTGCATGTCACATCCCCAGTCGCTGCGATCCGTAAAAGCCTTCCGATTCATCATCGCGAACCCCCATACAACCAAACTCTATCAACTCAAACTCCAGTCAAAGCTATAAGTTGCCAACAATCCCCATCAGTCGCGTACCACCCTATACCTAACCGCTACATCCCAGCTTCCCCACCCTCATCAACGGACACCCGACAACGGACAACGCACACCTATCTCCTCTGAAACTCCGGACTCCCCAGCAGCAACCCGGCCATCACCGCCGCCTGCGGATCATCCGTCCCACTCATCGCCGTAAGCCCGGCAGCCTTCCCCCGGGTATACTTGGCTCCCTTCCCGCGTCCGTTCAAATCGAACTCCGTCGCCGCCTGCTCCGCCACCGTCTCATCCTTCGCCTCCCCCAGCACCGTCGCCCGGGTCCTCTCGCTCACCGCCGTCCCCAGCAACACCGCCTCCAGCCTCCGTTCCTTCTCCACCTCAGCTCCGGACGCCTCATACG
>CAXTRZ010000321.1:0-3469 GCA_964246715.1 uncultured Acidobacteriaceae bacterium
TCTTAGAATCTCATCTCTCGACTTCTTTGGCACTCCACCGGCTCCTATCGAAGGTCGGGGCGCCATTTCGCCCTTCTTGGCTTTCTCCTCTTTCGGCACCGCCTGCACTTCTGTGTCTAGAACGCTCTCAAGCGCCTCGTCAACATCCGAGCCAGCCTCTTCTTCCAGCTCCTTGTCCCCGGGCGTGTGACTGGCTGTAACGTCGTCTCCTCTCTTGACCCGCCCCAACAGCTTCCAGTCCAGTCCTTTGACCAAGTGTGAGCTGCTCACGTCTCCGCCTACGCCAATCTCGTCCCGCAGCTTCTCGAAGGTGGATTGATCAATCTGTTGTAGCTTCACCATCTCCTCCAGCGCCTTCAACCGCTTCTCCAGAGAGTCATTACTCTTCGCCTGCTCCACCGCCGGCAGCGACACCTTCGCCGCCGCCTTGTACTCCATCGTCTTCGGGTCCAGAACGAGCCGCACCTCCTTCCCGTCCGCCCCACGCTCCTTCTTGTAGAACCCCTGCTTCGTCTTGTCGCCCAGCCACTTCCGCTCGATCAATTGCCCAATCACCTCCGGCAACTCCACGTCGGACCGCTCATCGGACGCACTCGCCTTGAAGTTCCTCGCTACGCTCCCCAGCACATCCAGCCCCACCATGTCGGACAGGCGAAACGTACCCGTCTTCGGCCATCCCACAGCCTTACCGGTCAGCACGTCCACCTCTTCAATCGTCAGCTCCTGCTCCTCCATTATCTTGAACACGTTCAGCATGGAGAACGTACCAATCCGGTTCGCAATGAAGTTCTGCACATCGTTCGCCGGCACCACTGTCTTCCCCAGATGCCGGTCGGCAAAATCGCTCACCGCTGCCATCGCATCCGGATCAGCCTCAGGCGTCGCAATCAACTCCATCAGCCGCATGTACCGCGGCGGGTTGAAGAAGTGGGTTCCGAACCACCGCTTCCGCACCTCCGCCGGCAGTTGCTCGGCGATCTTCGCCACCGGAAGCCCGCTTGTATTCGTCGTCAATATCGCATTTGCGTTCAGGTGTCCCACCACCTTGCTGAGCAGCGCGCGTTTGATCTCCAGGTTCTCGGCCACCGCCTCAATCACCCAGTCGCAATCCTTCAGCTTCGCCAAGTCATCGTCAAAGTTCCCAACGCTCACCAGTCCGGCAACGGAGGGCGCCGCGAACGCTGCCGGCTTCGCGCTCTTCAGCGTCGCCACCGCCTGCGTCGCCAGGCTGTTGCGATCACCCATCGCCGGCGTAGCGCCCGTGGCGGGAACAACGTCCAGCAGCAACACCGGCAGTCCCGCATTCGCCACGTGTGCGGCAATCCGGGCACCCATCGTCCCCGCGCCCAGCACCGCCACACGGCTCAGGTTGTATCTCCGCGTTGCGCGACTCTCACGCTCAGGCGCTCGTTCCAGAACCATCGTCTCTGCCAATGCCATGCCCTGCTCCTTCAAACCAACCCTCGCAGCCGCGCTCCAATCCCGCGAATCAAGGGCTGGCGAACAATGGAACGTAGCTTACTGAACGCAGGGTAAGAAAGTCAACACACCCGCAAATACGCTCCGCGCACCCGCAAGCCCTGTCTCTTCCAGCCTTCAACGTGTCTGAAAGTCGCCTTGCCGAACCAACCCGCCGGTAAGAATCTGCGTAAACTCTCGCGCAATCTCCTCCGGTTGCAAGTCCCCATCCGGCCTGTACCACGTCCCCACCCAGTTGATCGCGCCGGACACCGCAAAGGACACCAGTTTTGGCGTACACGCCGCAACCGACCCATCCCGGATGCCCTCCTCCACATAGCCGCGTAGCGACACATCCATCCGCCGCTTCAACTCCCGCACCTCGCGCCGTCCCTCCGCGGAAAGCTCAGAGTCGTCGATCATGGCCACGCAGCGCCCGAACTCATGCTTCAGCACCGCCGTCGCATACGCACTGACATACAACCGCAGCCGCGCCAGCCCAGTCCCCTCCTCCAGGTTGGACTGATCCAGGCTTGATTGATCCAGGTGAGACTCAATCTCAGCGATACCTACCCGGTAGCACTCCACCAGGATCTCTTCCTTGTTGCGGAAGTAGTAGTAGAGCGCCGGTTTGGTCACCTGCAGCCGCGTCGCCAGCAAGCTCATGGACGTCTTCTGATATCCATGCAGCAAAAACAGATGAGCCGCCGTCTGCAGCACCGCCTCGCGTTTCAGGTCCATGCTGCGACGCCGCACCTGAAACGCCTTCCAGGGCTCGCGCGCGCTCGGCTTTGCCGCTCTAATGGTCTTCATCATGGACGATCACAGCCCAGCCACTTCTTTCACAGAGTCGCATCAAGGCCATCACCGATTGTACGACCCGCGGCATCCCCCGCATCCAGCACCCCTCCTTCACCATCCGCGCCTTCTCCATGATAGTTACCAAAGGGTTGCCTCGATCTCCAGGAAAGCTGATAAATTGAGCTCACACTCTGGAAAGTCTTTGCTAAAGGCCGGCATCTGGCATCCCCTTCTGCCCGGCAAGCGGTCTCGTGTGAGCATGACCAAGATCATGCCATCAGCTGTCTCCTCCGGCCCCTCCGCGCCTCGCTGGCCAATCTGCCCGTTACTCAAGTTTCCATCTCCCCCGGTCGGGGAATGACTCTCCGTCTTCGTGCGCCCGTACGGTCGTGAAGCGAAGGTGTCGCACGAGGAGCAGGAATGTCATTGGTATCAGGCTGTATCCGCCGTCGACTCACGGTATCCGCGGTTCGTTCGTTCAGCCCCTTCATCTACGGCCTCGCCGCCGCCCTCACCCTCACGCTCGCTGGATGCGGCAGCAACGCTCACACGTTCGCCTCCGCCGATGCCTCTCCCTCGCTCTCGGGTATCGTGAGCGCCGCCCGCCGGCCCGTCTCCAACGCCATCATCCAGCTCTATACGGCCGGCCCATCTGCCGCCGGCACTCCCCTCTTCAAGCAGCCCCTCCGCACCGGCGTCGCGGGCCGCTTTACTCTGCCGGACGCCTACACCTGCCCCTCACCCTCCGCACAGGTCTACGTCCTCGCCTCAGGCGGAGACCTTGGCAACACCGCCGACACCCTCATGGCCGCCCTCGGCAACTGTGATGACCTTGGCAACTCCTCCCTCAACATCTCCGAGCTCACCACCGCCGCCTCCGTCGCCGTCCTCGCTCCTTATATGCACTCCGCCACCTCCATCAGCGCCGCCCCGGACGACGCCTTCACCTCCGCCCAGGACCTCGCCCAAACCCTCCAGCAAGTCGACGCCGACCCAACCCTCCCTCAGGCCCAGCTTGACTCCATCCAGAAGCTCGCCACCCTTGCCAACATCATCTCCGCCTGCTCCATCACCTCCGGCGGCTCCGCGGGCGACGGCACCCCCTGTGGCACCCTCTTCGCTTACACGAGCTCCGCCCAGGGCGCCGTCCCGCAGGACACCCTCGCCGCCCTCCTTGCCATCGCCAACAATCCCACGCGCAACGTCGCAC
>CAXTRZ010000322.1:0-982 GCA_964246715.1 uncultured Acidobacteriaceae bacterium
CGCGGCTTTTTTTCTTCCGTTTTTTGCGCACAAAACACCCCCCGCCCCCGGCCCAACGCCGTGGCCCTCGCAACGTCAGACCGCACCTACACCGTCCGCGGCCGATCAATAATGTCGTCGATAATCCCATACTCCTTAGCCTGCGGAGCCGTCATGATGAAGTCGCGCTCCACGTCCCGCTCCACCTGCGCCAGCGGCTGCCCTGTGCTCTTGCTCATCAGCGTGTTCGTGATCTCGCGAATCCGCAGAATCTCCCGCGCATGAATGTCGATATCCGTCGCCTGCCCGCTCAACCCGCCCATGCTCGGCTGGTGGATCAAAATGCGCGAGTTCGGCAGCGCAAACCGCTTGCCCTTCTTGCCCGCCATCAGCAGAAACGCGCCCATGCTCGCCGCCTGCCCGATGCACAGCGTCATCACATCGTTCTTGATGTACTGCATTGTGTCATAGATCGCTAGCCCCGCCGTAATCGACCCGCCCGGCGAGTTGATGTACATCTGGATATCCTTCTCCGGGTCCTCGCCGCTCAAAAACAGAAGCTGCGCGATGATCACGTTCGCAATATTGTCATCAATCGGCGTTCCCAGAAAGATAATGTTGTCCCGCAGCAACCGGCTATAGATGTCATAGCTCCGCTCGCCCCGGCTCGTCTGTTCAACCACATACGGAATCAAACCCATCGTCGTTCTCCCTCCATGCCCCAGCTACAAGGCACGTCATTCTGGCGAAGCCAGACTCTCTGTATTGGCTCTTTCTCTGCCGTTGCGGTTGCCGTTGCATCTGCTGTTATCTTCCCACCGAAATCAGAAATAGAGTCACATTTCGACCCCGTCTCTGAACATCACTGCGCCAGCTTCTCGAACAACACCGCGCCCGTCTTCTCCCGGCGCATCTGCTCCCGCATCCGGCCTAGCGATCCGTCGCCCGCCATCCGCTCACGCAGAGTCACCACCGGCTCCCGCTGCTGGAGAGACATCATGTA
>CAXTRZ010000322.1:992-3464 GCA_964246715.1 uncultured Acidobacteriaceae bacterium
CATGTACAGCTCGCGGTCCAGCGCCTCATCCTCCACCTCGACGCCTTCCATCTCCGCAACCTTGTCCAGGATCAACGAAGCCTTCACCTCGCTCACCGCCTGGTCCCGCTGCGCAGCCCTTAGCCGCCCAAAGTCGAGCTTCCGCATATCCTCCGGCGTCATTCCCTGCTGCGCCAGCGCCCGCAGCCCGCGGTCCAGCCGCGCGTCAATCTGCTGCTGCACAAACGTCTCCGGAACCGGAAACTGGTACCGCTCAATCAAATCCCCAAGCAGCTTGTCCTTCGCCTGGTTCTCCAGCGCGTCCTTCTTGCGATTGTTCGCATCCTCGCGCAGCTTCGCCTCAAAGTTGCTCCAGCTCTCATAATCCCCAAGCTGCTTGACGAACTCCTCATCCTTCTCCGGAAACGTCTTCTTCTTCACCGACTTCACGGTCACGTCGTACTTCACCGTCTGCCCCGCCAGCCGCCGCTCGCCGAAGTCCTCCGGATACGTTACCTCGAAGCTCATCTCCTGCCCCGGCTTGGTCCCGCGCAAAGCCTCCGTAAACGCCGGCAGCGTGTTCACCCCGCCCACCTCGATCATTACGTCCTCGCCCACAATCGGCTCGTTCTCGCTCTCGGAAGAGTTCTCCGCGCCGTCCTCACCCACCGTTTGGGCTAGCCCCTGCACCACGCCCTTGAACTCAATCTCAGCCCAGTCCCCATCCGCCAGCTCACGATCTTCTTCAATCGTCTCCACCGTCGCATGAGGCTCCAGCACCCGGTCCAGCTCCGCCTTGTACTCGGCGTCCGTGATCTCGGTATTCGGCCGCGCCACGCTGGTCGACTCATACCCGCTCAGATCAATCTCCGGCAGCACCTCAAACGCCGCCTTGAACTGCAGCGGCTGCCCGTCAACCAGAAACAGATTCGTCAACTGCGGCTGCGAAACGGGATTGATCTTCTGCTCCTCGATCGCCTGCCGAAACCGCGCGCTCACCAGCTCATCCAGAACCTCCTGGCGAACCTCCTTGGCGAACCGGCTCTTGATCACGCTCTCCGGAACCTTGCCCACCCGGAAACCCGGAATCCGCGCCAGCTTCTGATACTTCTTCACCACGCCGCGAAACGCCTTGCTCACCGTCTCCGCGTCCACCTCCACCGCAACCTCGCGCATCAGCGCCGGATTCAGTGAAGGCGCCTCATGCGTGTGCTCCGGTCCCGCGTGCTCGGTCGTGTTGCCCTCCACATCCGTGTGCGTATGTGTCTCATGCGTCTCTGCTGCCGGCTGTGTCTCAGCCGCGTTCTCCATCTCGGTCGTCGTCGTCTCGGTGGTCAAAGTCATGCCTTCTCGGGCGCGTCAAAATGCCGCACTCTCCCAGCGCCCGCCGGGCAAAAGTGCAGCCATCGCCTCCCCTTTACTGTACGTTCCCCGTCCTCACAGGGTCAAACCGCCCATCCTGTCAGAACAGCATTCCTCCGCTTTTTGTTGTCACTCCGCAGCGTAGCGGAGGAATCTGCATCTGCCTTGCCGTTCCAGTGCCTAACCCTAGCGCCCCGCCACTCCAAAGATCTCCACCTTCACCTTCCACTCCATCACCTGTCCCGGCAGCAGCGTCGCAATCCCCTCATCTCCCGCCCAAACCCGGCTCAGCGGGCTGTCATAGTTCGTCTGCGGCCCAAACGACACATACCCTTGATCCGCCGGCGCAAACACCCGCATCTCCCGGATATTCTCTGACAGCGCCGTCACCCGTACCCCGTACTTCGCCGCCACATCCCGCATCTCCGCCGCCGGCTCCCCTTTTATCCGTACCAACCCTTCATCGATCCCCATCGTGCCCAGCTCCGCCGCCTTGCCCGCAAACCCCGCCGCTGCCCCGTCCAGCGCCTCAATCTTCCCCGTCGGTGCATGACGCACCCGATCCGTATACTCCAGCCGCTCCGCCGCCGGCAGCCGCACCATCGCCTCGCTCCGATGCCCGCTCAGAATCGTAAACCGCGGATGCCATCCCATCCCCATCGGCTCCGGCTGGTCCCCCACATTCTTCGTCCGCACCGTCAGCGCCAGCGACGTCGCCTCCATTGCCACCTCCACCGTCGTCTCCGTCTTGGAAAACCAGTGCTCGTCAAAGTCCGTCGCGCTGTACATCGCCGTGGCGGTCGTACCATGTCCCGCCGCCGCATCCGCATCCCGCGTCTTCAGCATCCCGCCCTCCGCGATCCCAGCCTTTCCTCCCAGATCGCCCGGCACCGTCACCTGCCGCCCCATCCACATCTCCGTCTGCGACATCCCAATCGGACTCGGCAGCCCCTCCAGCGCGCCGCTCCACGGCATCTCCAGCGCCCCATGCAGGTCGTTGATCCCGCCTCCCGGCTGAAACGTCGTATCCGACATCTGCTCCGCCGTCGGCGCCGTCAGCAGCGCCACCTCACCCTTACCCGGCACAAATGCCGAGATCTGTAGCACCCCCATCCCCAGCCCCGGCAACAC
>CAXTRZ010000323.1:0-3461 GCA_964246715.1 uncultured Acidobacteriaceae bacterium
GGATGACCCACCCCCCTACCTTCGTCACCACCTCGCGGTGACCATCCATCCCAACTCGCACCCAGACCTGCGCCAGAGTGCTCCCCACGGTCTCTCGACCATCGTAGCGATGCATCTCACCACGTCTTTGCCGCGCGTGTATCCCTACCACAACAGTAACCTTACATCTCCGTCCACCCTCAAATCCTCGCGAGTAGCGCGTTACCTCGAATCGACAGTAACCGTTGTAAATCTTCTGCATCTACCACTATTTTCTCCGCCTGAAGCCATCCTTTTTGCGCCATGCAATGATTACTTAAATAACTAAAAGTAACAAGCACACTCAGCCGCCACCATCACCATAAAAACATGGACACGTTTACCATCTAGTTAACTGGCTGGGTAAGAAGGTCCTGGAGCTTGAGGTAAACCCCGTTCGTCCAGCCGAACCCCACGACGTTCGACTTGTAGCCGGCGGCAACCTTGACGTTATCCGATCCGCTGACGACGTTGTACTTCTCGCGGATCGTGCCGTCACGCCTGTAGTTCTCCTCAATAACCGAGGAGAACGCGCGGGCGATCCGGATCGCGTCAGCATGGAAACCCGCCTTTTCCAGCCCTGCTACGGCAAGCCAGTTCTCCGGAGCCCAGCCAAAGGGTTGATCCCACTGCACGCCGGAGGTGGTCGTAGACATAGTAAGTCCCGCAGGACGCTCAAAGTCAACAAGATGCTTCTCCACAGCCGCAGCCTGCGCCGGGCTGGCTAGTCCTGCCCACAAAGGATAGAAGGTCGTGACGTAGTGATATGTGGACTGCTTTTTAGTGACGAAGTTGTAGTCAAAGTACTCGCCGGCCTCAGAATTCCAGAGGTATTTGTCGATCGCGGTGCGGCGGGCAGCGGCACGCTTCTGCCAGGTTGCGGCCTCAGCGGAGCGCTTAAGGAGGGTAGCGAAATGGGCCATGTCCTCTTCGTACATGAAGAGGAGGGAGTTGAGGCAGACAGGGGCGAATTGGTCGGTTGAGCCGGAGAACGCTCCCCAGCGGAAGGTGGTGTCAAAGCCGGATTCCCGATCGGCGCGGTCTCCCCGGAAGTACGCCGCCGAAAGCCGATGCCCCTGAACCACCGCAGCGGCGCACACTTTTGAGTTGATCGTATCGCAACTGGTCTGAGCAAGGACGGCAGAATCCTTGGAGTCAGGAACGAGATAACCAGGGTCCTCGTTAGGATGGGCAAGGAGGTAGCGAATGACGTCGGGATAGTAGGAGGAATCGTCTGCCATCTCGGGTACGGGCCCTTCGCCGAGATCGTGGTAGCGGGAGAGGCCTGTGGCGCCGGCGGCGTGGATGGGCGAGGTCCAGAGGGCATAGTCGCGCTGCGCCATCTCATAAGCGTGAGCAAGCCAGATGAGGTCAAGAGTTCCCGCGCGCTTCGGGACGCCGTCCGATGGACGGAAGGAGGGATCGGGTTCGGCGGCAACTTCGGGCGAGGCGGGAGCTTCGTAGACCTCGCGGATCATGCTGGTGAGAAAGGGCGGTTGTGATCGGGAGAAGAAGTAGGTGCGGTTGGCATTGAGGATGGCGCCGTAGTTTTCGATCTCGAAGAAGAAGTTCTCCACCATGCCGCGGGCGAGGTCGGACTGATGGTCGTGAACCAGGCCGAGGAGGATGAAGTAGCTGTCCCATCCATACATCTCATTAAAGCGGCCCCCAGGCACAACGTAGCGGTTGGGCAGGTACAGAAGACCTTCGGCGGGGATTTCGGTGGGCTTGATGTCGCCGAGGATGCGGATGGGTCTGGGGAGCGGGCGAATCTCCACATGACACTGCTGCTGCATGGCGGTCATGGCGGCGGGAGTGGACATGCCGGCGGGAAGATAGAGGATGGGAGTGGTGGTGACCTTGAGGTCGACGACGGATTTGCACTCCGACATGGAACGGGAGAGGGTCAGCCAGCCGTTGCGAATATAGTCACGGATGGAAGTCTGCGCGGCTGCAGGTGCGGGCTGAAGAGAGGCGGAGGATTGAGCGAGGACGGGGTCGATGGTCGTCGCTGCGAGCAGGAGGGCGGTTAGGAGTTTGTGCATAGGAGTAGGTGGAGCTTGAGAGAGCCAAGGCTAAAGCCTTAAGGTAGCTGGAAGCAAGAGCAGGCGATTGCGCATCAAGCTGCAAAGGCAAAAGCGGTTTCTGTCCCGTTTCGAGTGGAGGAGTTTCAAGTCTTGAGCAAATAAGAACCACCTTTCCAACAAAGATAAAAGAGTGGGCAAACAGTCGGGTCAAATCAAGACGATTGCTGGAGTCTATTTGACTTCAGCAATCCAGGTGGCGAAGGGCGGTAGAGTGACGTTGGTCAGAGTGGAGGTCGAGGTTAGGGACGGGTTGTCTGTCAGGAGGGTCTTGATGGATTTTCCGGTTACGCCGGTGGAGGTGAGATCGAGCGAGATGGTTTTGGCCTCAGCGGTGAAGTTCATGGCAACGACAACGGCGGCCCGTCCGGATCCGTTAGAACGGAGCCAAGAGAGGACACTGGTGTCGGACGGGTTGAGCATGGTCAGACCACCATCGTGCATGGCATGATTGGACCTGCGGAGGGCGATGAGCCGCTTGTTCCAGTTGAGAAGGGAGTTTGGTTCTTTTTCTTCATTGGCGACGTTGACGGTTTTGTAGTTTGGAGCGACGGGCAGCCAAGTGGTCTCAGCAGTGGAGAAGCCGGCGTTTTTGGAGCTATCCCACTGCATGGGAGTACGTTCGCCATCGCGCCCCTTCTCCTTGGGCCAGCCGGTGATGCCTATTGGGTCCTTAACATCTTCAACGCGGGTGGGGATGGTGGTGACCATGCCGATCTCGGCGCCCTCCCAAGTCATAGCTGTGGCATTGGTGGTGTATAGAACGGAGGCGATGACGCGGGCGATGGCCTCGTTGTGGACGCCGTCGCCGTAACGCTCCCAGGAGCGAACGTTATCGTGGTTGTCAAAGACGAAGAGAGGACGGCCGTCGTGGACCTGGGTGTCGGCCTCTTCGATGTGAGAGCGGAAGGTAGCGGCATCGAGTTTGTCGTGCTCTCCGTGGAAGCCAAGGAGCATGTCCATGGGGAGCTGAAGCTCATCCTGCGCCTGCGAGCCGTACCATTTGTCGAGTTCAGCGGTGTTGGGGAGATAAGTCTCGCCGATGAGGACACGGTTGCCGGGGTAGGCATCGGCCATCTTGCGCATGCGGCGAATGACGTCGTGGACCTCGGGGAGATTGTCGGTGTAGATGGTGTTGAGGTTAGGATCGCCCTGAGCGTTAATGCCGCCCTTCTCCGGCTCGTTGCGGAGTTGGGGGTCCTCAAAGAGGGTAGGAATAGCGTCTAGACGAAAACCGGCGACGCCGCGGTCAAGCCAGAAACGCATGGCATCAAAGCAAGCCTTTTCGACGGCGGGATTGCGCCAGTTAAGGTCGGGTTGCTGCTTATAGAACTTATGGTAGTAATACTGATGGCGCGC
>CAXTRZ010000324.1:0-3458 GCA_964246715.1 uncultured Acidobacteriaceae bacterium
CTCTTCACCGTTCCCGTCCACTCCCATCGCGTGGGCTTCGGCTATGCCGAATACACGCAGATGCCGTCCTACCTCTTCCTGCTTGCCTTCTCCTCCAATCACGCGCTTGCGCCCATCAAGGCGGAACACACCACCTTCGATCTTGACGTGCTCCGCCGCGACCACGCCAGCCTCACCTTCTCCGCATACCGCAAGCTGTACATGGATTACCCCGTGCCTTCGGCCTATCCCTCGCTCTCCCTGGCCAACGTCGCGGATACCTTCGGCCAATCCTTCCTCATCTTCCCGCTGATCAGCGCTGGCCATGGCCGCACGGAGGGCGTTGAGCTGAACCTGGAGTCGCAGCCAACCCCTCGCCTCCACCTCAACGCCAGCGCCAGTTACGCACGCGCCTGGTACAGCGGAACGGACAACATCCTGCGTCGCGGCAACTACGATATTCCATTGACCGCGAACGTGGTTTCGCTGATGAAGCTCGGCAAAGACTACTCGCTCTCCATGCGGTACAGCGGCGCCTCTGGCCGCCCGTATACCCCGGATAACCTCGCCGCCAGCGCCGCTCAGGACCGCGACATCTATGATCTGACCCGCGTTAACCTTGCCCGCTCCAACGTCTACGGCCGGCTTGATGTGCGGCTGGAGCAGAAACGTCCGCTCGGCCCCGGCACCCTCAACTGGAACGTGGGCCTGCTGAACGTGCTTGGCCAGAAAAACTTTTACTCTTACATGTGGCAGCCGCACCCAAACGGCCAGGGAGGCTATTATCCACCCAGCGAGCAGGACCAACTCCCCCGTTTCCCTGAAGGCTCGCTTAAGTACACCTTTTAGCGAAGCGGCTCACTGAAATCGTGCGCAGATGGCCCAAGTTTGAACTCGGAGGCTGCTCGAATTCCGTTCCCCCGCTTGCTCTGCTAACGTGGATGCTTGGAGACAAGCAGCACCCGGATGCCCGTTCAGCCCAAACTTTTTGGCGACCAGCCCGATCAGGCTCACTCCCCCGAGCCCTCGCCGGTTGCACCGCTCTGGTTGCAGCGCATCTCGCTGTTCATCCTCGTCATCTTCTGCGTCTATCTGGGCGTCATCGTAACGGTATTGCCATGGTGGACTTCTATCTGGGACCGCAACGTGATGCTTCAATCGCACCCGCACCTGGGTGCCGTGCTTCGCCTGGGTTTCGTCCGCGGCATCATCTCCGGCATGGGCTTGCTGGATATCTGGATCGGAATCTCTGAGGCGGTTCACTACCGCGACCATCGTAACTGATCCCCAGCAGCGACTACGGCCAGAGACGCACGCAGTTCAGTTCAAACCTGCCACAGGTCCGCTTCCGGTGAGCATCTTCGACGCTTCATCATCCTGGGTACACTTCCAGCTTCATAGATTGTGGCGTTTCCATCTACTGGATCGATGAGCCACGCAAGCTGTGCACCGTTTTACATCCAGAGCTGCATCTTTGCCTCAAGCAGCCGGCGCGAGTCCGTGCGCGACCGAATCTCAATCAGAAACTCGGGGCACAGCGGCGGATAACCGCCTGTTCGATAGGCGTCAAGGCCACCCAGCGTGCAAGCGAGAGCCATGCAGCATCCGGAGAAAGGCAGGAGCCATCCTGAAGATTGAAGCCCGTGTTAAGACTAAAGGCCACTCCTATCCCGTCCTGCTCCGCCCACATCGAAAAGCGTAGGCTGATATAGTTTTCATGCGTGTCTCCGATGCCGCCAACCGGAGTCATGATGGTGATCTCTCCTTCCCGGTTCCGCTCGACCTTGAACGGCTTGTTTTCTTCAGAGAACCGCATCAGCTCGTCGTCGGTGAGGGCACAGCCGGACGAAGGCGAAGTGGCAATTCGATTCCTGCCAGGTTCAGGTTCATCGGCGCGGCCTCTCCTCCCAGCTTACCTCCACGCTACTACCGAAAGAAGTGCGGGACAAACGAGCTCAGGTTATCTGTAATCGGTCCGGCGGACTCACGAATACCCATCCCGCCGCACTCCTGGTCGATCATCCACAGCCCCAGCACTGGGTATCTCAATTGCCCGAGCGGGTCCTGAAAGACCGCATCCGGCGCGATCGCCTGACGAATGAAGGGTCCGTCGCCGTAGGGGCCGCCAGTCGCCACGAGCTGCGCGTTCGGCCGCACAATCTGCACGTTCGCGCCTTCGCGCGAGTGTAGCGGCTTCCGGACGTAAGAGCTCAACCCACCGTCCGTCGACCCGGACCAACCCGTTCCAGATGCGTTCACCGGCGTCCACGCAGCCGCTCCGCTCTCAAAGTGCGCTTCCAGCAGAAGCTCATGGCCCGGATACAGCTCCCAAAGAATCGGAAGGATGCCCTTGTTGGAGAGCAGCATCTTCCAGATAGGTTCGATCCACGTCATCTGCCGATAGGTGGCCACCGCCGCCGGGCCGAACTCCTCTGCCACCATCGACTCCCACGGATATAGCTTGAACAGCGAGAGGATCTGGCTCTCTTCAAGATCAACGAACGCCTGACGGTCCTGGTTCCAGCCGATGTCCTGAATCGCAATCGACCGTGTCTCAAGACCGGCTTGATTCGCCGTATCCTGCAGGTAGATGGTAGTCAGATACTCCTCAGCCAAGTCAAGCGCGGTCTCCGGATCGGGCGGATTGGGCTGCAGAGACGTGAAGTACACCGGCTGCTTCAGATAAGGAGCCACGTCCTTCCACTTTGCAATCAGGCGGTCATGGATGGAGTTGAATTGATCCGCCTTATGCAGGAAGGACATCCCCGGCAGATGCTGCGCCACCTCCTCCAGCCATGACCACTGGATGACGCCGGCCTCGAGCAGCGTCGTCGGCGTGTCAGCGTTGTACTCCAGCAGCTTCGGTGCGGAGCCGGAGTCCTCCCCTGCCCAACTGATGTCGAAACGCCCGTAGATCGCCGGCGGTTCCTGGTTCCAGGCCCACTCGATCAGCGGGACCGCCTCCGGCGGGATGGCTAGTTCGGCGTAACGCTGCTTGTCGATGACATGCTGCGCGGCGGCCAGACACATCTGCTGTAGTTCGTTTGCCGCCGCCTCTAGCGTATCCACCTCTTGCGCGGTGAACTGGTATGCGGCGGACTCATCCCAGTAGGGCTGGGGGAACATGGCCCGAGGCGAGTGGAAGGTAAGACCGGCGGCCGAGACCTTCTCACGCCAATCAAGCCGTGGACTGAGCTGAATTCGTTTCATCTACTCTCCTCCGCCGCCGCCACCCTCACCTCCGCCGCCGCCATGCGTGCTGCCAAAGCCTCCGCGGGCGGTCCCGCTCGTCGAGGAGTACGAGTGACCAGCGATAGGGGCATAGCTGCCCCCCGAAACCGTGGACCCGATGCCGTAGCCGCCACTGCCGCCATAGTAGTAGTGGTAGATGGGATGGTAGCCGCTGTAGGCTCCGCTGCTGACGGCGGGCTGGTTCGCGCAAAAGCTGCGCGACCTCACCGACATCGAGCGAACCCTGA
>CAXTRZ010000325.1:0-3405 GCA_964246715.1 uncultured Acidobacteriaceae bacterium
CTCTCCGCCGCCTTCCTCATGCAATACCTCCTCTTCGGCAACCACGGCGACGTCATCGGCGGCTGGGCCATCAACAAGCACGAACTGCACATCGGCTTTGCCCGCCTGCTCTTTCCCTTCTTCGCCGGCATCCTGCTCATGCGCCTCGGCTGGCGCCTGCACGTCCCCCAGGCCTTCGCCCTCTGCAGCGTGCTGCTCGTCATCACCTTTGCGCTCCCCCGCTTCGGCGGCCCGCACACCCTCTGGATCAACGGCCTCTACGAGTCCTTCGCCATCATCGTCATCTTTCCCCTCATCGTCGCCATCGGCGCAGGCGATACCGTCCACTCCGCCTTTACCCTGCGCCTCAGCAAGTTCTTCGGCGAGCTCTCCTATCCCCTTTACATCACCCATTACCCGCTCATCTACCTTTACACCGCCTGGGTCACTCGCGACAAAGTCCCCGCCCCCCGCGGCGCCCTCTTCGGCGTCCTCCTCCTCATCACCGCCGTCACCGTCGCTTACGCCTGCCTCAAGCTCTACGACGAACCCGTCCGCGACTGGCTCAAACGCCGCTACCTCAACAAGCGCTTCCTCCCGCTCCTGCATCAGAGGGGAGAGCACTTAGGAGATTCGACCCACCATGGCTGATCTGTACACCCTGCAGGACCCCACCAAGCAGTACCCCCAGCCTCCATTCAAGCACCAGCCCCAGAACGTTCCCGGCCTGGCCAAGAAGATGAACCCTCAGCCCGACCACGGCGAAACGAGCTACCGCGGCAGCGGCCGCCTTGCCTCCCGCAAGGCCCTCGTCACCGGAGCCGACTCCGGTATCGGCCGCGCCGCTGCCATCGCCTTCGCGCGCGAGGGCGCCGACGTCGTCCTCAACTATCTCCCAAGCGAAGAGGCCGACGCCAAAGAAGTTGTCGCCCTTATTGAAGCCGAAGGCCGCAAAGCCATCGCCATCCCCGGCGACCTCGGCGACGAGAGCTTCTGCAAAGAACTCGTCACCCAGGCTCACAAGCAGCTCGGCGGCCTTGACATCCTCGCCCTCGTCGCCGGCAAGCAGCACGCCACGGAGAAGATCGCCGACATCACCACGGAGCAGATGGAGCAGACCTACCGCGTCAACGTCTTCGCTCTCTTCTGGCTCTGTCAGGCCGCGCTGCCGCTCATGCCTCCCGGCGGCTCCATCATCACCACCGCCTCCATTCAGGCCACCCATCCGAGCCCGTCGCTGCTGGACTACGCCCCCACCAAGGCCGCCATCCTCGCCTTCACCCGAGCCCTAGCCCGCCAGGTCGCCGAAGACGGCATCCGCGTCAACTGCGTCGCCCCAGGGCCCGTTTGGACTCCGCTTCAGACCAGCGGCGGCCAGCCCGACAAGAAGATCCCCGACTTCGGCTCCGAGACGCCCATGAAGCGCCCCGGCCAACCCGTCGAGATGGCACCGCTCTACGTCCTCCTCGCCTCCCAGGAGTCCAGCTACGTCACCGGCGAAGTCTACGGAGCGACCGGCGGCCTTGAAGTCGGGTAGCGTTCCCTCCCGTAAGCCCTGAGGTGCATGGAGCCGCTCATGCATCTCGGGGGTGATACCGTCTTCCCATGTCCGCTCTCCTCACCACCACTCTCGGCGACCTCCCTCTCCTCGCCCGCGGCAAGGTCCGCGACATCTACGCCACCGATCCCGCAGATCCCGCCTCGCCCCTGCTCTTCATCGCCTCCGACCGCATCTCCGCCTTCGACCACGTCCTCGGATCCGGCATCCCGGACAAGGGCCGCATCCTCACCCAGCTCTCCCTCTTCTGGTTTGACCTCTTCGCCGGCATCGTCCCCAACCACCTCATCTCCGCCGACGTCGCCGACTTCCCTTCCACCTTCCAGCCCTTCCGCGACCAGCTCCAAGGCCGTACCATGCTGGTCAAGCGCGCCCACATGTTCCCCGTCGAGTGCGTCGTCCGCGGCTATCTCTCCGGCTCCGGCTGGAAGGACTACCAGGCCACCGGCGCAAGCGGTCAACATTCAGTCTGCGGCATCCCGCTCCCACCCGGCCTCCGCGAATCCGACAAACTCCCCGAGCCCATCTTCACCCCCGCGGCCAAGATCAACACCGGCGGCCACGACGAGAACATCTCCTTCGCCACCGCAGCCCAAACCATCGGCCCGCACTACGCCGAGTCCCTCCGCGACCTCTCCCTAAACCTCTACGCCAAGGCCAGCGCCCACGCCGCCGGCAAAGGCGTCATCCTCGCCGACACCAAATTCGAGTTCGGCCTTATCCCGGACGCAAACGGCAAAGACGTCATCACCCTCGCCGACGAGGTCCTCACCCCAGACTCCTCCCGTTACTGGCCCGCCGACCAGTACGCCCCCGGCGGTCCCACCTCCAGCTTCGACAAGCAGTTTGTCCGCGATTATCTCGAAGACATCCGCTGGAACAAGCAGGCACCTGCCCCGGCATTACCTTCGGATGTAATAACCAGAACCAAAGAGAAGTATCTTCAGGCCTTCCATCTCCTCACCGGCCGGACTACCCTGTAAGCGGCCCGTCATGCAGCTACCCCCCGCCGCCGCCTTCGATGCCTTCGACTGGTTCCTCGTCGTCGTCCTCCTCCTCTCGACGATCATGGCCTTCCTGCGCGGCATCATCCGGGCCCTCTTCTCCTTCGCCGGCTTCGTTATCGGCATCCTCGTCGCCAGTTGGAACTTTCCCGCCTTGGCCGCGCATCTCGGCAACATCATCCCCAGCGTCGCCGTCGCGGAGATCGTCTCCTTCGTACTCATCCTTGCGCTCGTCGTGATGATCTTCCATCTCGCCGCGGCCCTTCTGCAGCGCACCGCCAACGCCGTAGGCCTTGGCTTTGTCGACCGGTTTCTCGGCGCCATCTTTGGCTTCTTCCGCGGCTGCCTCTTCGGCGTCGCCGCCATGATGGCCTTGGCGGCCTTCGAGCCCCACTCCCCGTGGATTGAAAATTCCGTCTTGGCTCCCTATTTCCTAACCGGAGCGCATGCGGTATCCTTCGTTGTGCCCGATCGTTTTCAGGCCCGGATCGCTGAGGGCGCAACGCACCTCCTGCACCAGACTCCGAACTCACTCAAAGCACACACTCTGCACTCGCCGGGTGACCGCTCGAGCAACCGCTCGATGGAATAATTCAGCGCAGCCGCCAACGGCTGCAGGATGAGGTTTACTTGAAGCGCGAACTCGATGCCCTCGTCACCCAGATGCACTCGGCCGGCGTCTCTTACACGGACTCCGTCAAGCAGTTCAAGCGGCGTTACATCCTGGAGGTCCTCGCTCACCACAAGGGCAACCAGTGCAAAGCCGCCGAGGAGCTCGGCATGCACCGCAACACCCTCTCTCGTACCCTCACCGAGCTTGAGCTCGATACCGCGCAGATCCGTAACGGAATGCGCCGCCCGCCC
>CAXTRZ010000326.1:0-2037 GCA_964246715.1 uncultured Acidobacteriaceae bacterium
CGTTGGCATTTCACACACGCGCGCGCTTGATGCGAGCGCGAAGGCTGATTGCAGGATTATCCCTCGCCGAGACGTCCTTCCGGTTGAGTTTCTCGGAACAAAGCCATTTCGGACGGCAGTTCAGGACTGTCTATGGCATGACGCCCGGTGCATACCGGCAAAGTTTGGAAACAACATGATGGTCTTTGCTTCGCCGTATCACTCTGACCGCAATATCGTTCTAGACCGCCTAAGCAGACTCCTCTGACAATCGTTCTTGCAGAAGCGAGGACAAGGATGGCTGATGGAAGATCTGGGATTGCGGACGCTAGGCGCACTCTGGCGCTGGCATGTGTCGCGCATGTACTTCACGACGGCTACGTGGACATGATCTACGTGCTGCTCCCAATATGGCAGATCGAGTTCTCACTCGACTACTCCGCCCTCGCCGTTGTTCGTGCCGTTTACGTTGGGACATTGGCAGCGCTTCAGGTTCCGTCCGCGCAGCTTGCGAAGCGCGTGAATCCGCGAACGCTTCTCGCGTTCGGGACATTGTTCAGCGCAGTTGGCTACGCGGCGGCTGGCCTATCGGGTGGTCTGGTAGGCTTGGCCGGTTCGCTAGCGCTGGCAGGCGTCGGCGGCAGCACCCAACATCCACTTGCCTCCGGTGCCGTGTCGCGGGCTTATAGCGAGAATTCTCGCGGTCCGTTAGGCACATATAACTTCGCTGGCGACCTCGGCAAGGCGACGCTTCCACCGCTCATTTCTTTCTTGCTGACCGCGATGCACTGGCGCTCAACGCTCTGGTTTGCTGCCGGACTAGGTCTGCTTGTTGCATTCTCCATACGATTGTTCATGCCACCCGTTCCAACTCCTGCAAGCGACTTGGAAGTAGTCGCTCTACCATCTGGGCAGACTAGGGGCAAGGTTGGCTTCGTACTTCTCTTTGTAATCGGAATCCTTGATACAGCCACACGCATGGGTTTTTTGTTGTTCCTGCCTTTTCTGATGAAGACGAAAGGTGCATCGCAAACGAGCGTAGGGTTCGCGTTATCGCTAGTGTTCATCGGCGGAGCTTTTGGGAAGGCAGCTTGCGGCTGGCTTGGAGCCCGTCTCGGCTTGCGGGCGACTGTGCTCACGACTGAAATCGGTACCGCTGTTTCCATCCTGTCGCTCTTGGTTCTGCCTCTCAGACCGGGGATCATCTTGCTGCCGTTTCTCGGCGTGATGCTCAATGGCACGTCGTCCATTCTTTACGGCACGGTTCCGGAACTCGTTGCTCCGCATCGCATCGAACGGGCTTTCGGCATCTTCTACACAGGCATTCTCGGCGCGAGCGCATTGGCGCCCGTGGTGTACGGTCGCTTAGGTGATACGGCCGGGATCATTTGGGCCGTGGTCGCTTCCGCCCTTACCGCGCTTGCTGTTGTTCCGCTCATGTTGAATCTCGCGCCCAGACTTCACGCTTCAGTCACGCGCGTCGGACAGCTACACCGCTGAGTCCTTCGCAGTCAAACGTAGGGAGTGCCAGCCACGGCCATTTGCACGCCTCGTGTGCCCTGATCCAACAACTTGCAGAAGGCACGTTTCGCTTTTGCAACATTTTGGTTTTGCTTATACAAACCATGAGCCTCGTTCAATGCAACAGTCCACGTCGCAACCAGCAGTGAAGCGGCCAGTGCGGCCGCCGGATCGCTCTTGGGACGCTTGACGCATCGTGCGAGAGTTTCAGCCAGAAGCCCCGAGAGTTCATCACGAATCGCCCGGGCCCGCGCCTTGAGAGCCTCGCTGGACTCAATTGTTGCCATGAACTGGTAGCTTTCCGGCTCAAGCACCCTGGCGTATGGGTGACCTTCCATAACTGCACTCTGAACGAACAGCCGCAGCGCTTCAACAGGAGATACATCTCTCCCTCTCGTCTCTAGCGCGTTCAGCATTGCCTGCCGCGCTTCGTCGTCGAGGTCGAAGAACATGTCCTCTTTGCGAGAGAAGTGATTGAAGACGGTCATGCGAGACACGTCGGCGGCTTCGGCGATCTCGTCGACGGTCACATGGTCA
>CAXTRZ010000326.1:2047-3394 GCA_964246715.1 uncultured Acidobacteriaceae bacterium
GCGCGCGACGCCGGTCTCCAGCTTGGCGAAGGCGCGCTCGAAGAACAGGCGGGTGGCAGCGTCTGAGATGCTCTGCCTTGTAGCGAGGCGTTTTCGTGTCTGCCGACCTTGCGCATTTCCTGGTCCAGCCATCGCATTAGTATACTCGTACTATATTTATACTGAGTATAGGTTTGAGGTGACAGATGAAACAACTGATCCAAGACGGTCTCGTAGCGAGCGACGGCGGTAAAGAGCATATTCTGATCTCCGGCGCGAGCTTTGCGGGACTGGCAACAGCGTGGTGGATGCACCGGCTCGGATATCGCGTCACCGTCGTGGAAGTCGCGCCCGGCTTGCGCAAAGGTGGAACCCCAGTCGATATCCGCGAGAGCGTTATTGAAGTGGTCCGGCGCATGGGTCTGTTGGAGCAGATCACGGCCGAAAGCCTGCCGCCCAGGCCAACGCAGTTCATCGGCACAGATGGTCGCCCTCTGAGGCAGGAGACGACACCTGAAGACACAGAGGACCGCGAGCCGGAATGGGAGATTGAGAGAGATGCTCTGCTCGACATGCTCTTCGACCGCGTGAAAGACGACGTAGAGTTTCTTTTCAACGACAGCGTGGCTTGCGTGGAAGAGGCGAAGGAAGCAGTGCAGGTCACCTTTGCGAGCGGGCGACAGGGCTCATTTGCTCTGCTGTTCGGCTGTGACGGGACACATTCCAACGTCAGGAAGATGTGCTTCGGAGAAGAGTCGCTATTCGTCTTCTTCATGCAGAACTATTTCTCACTCACCATCGTCGACAAGCTCCTGATTCCGGAGAACACTGCGCAAATGTTCAGTGTGCCGGGCAAGACCGTCATGGTGAACGCATACCACGGCAAGGCGGATATCGCCTTCAGCTTTTTCTGCGCGGAAGAGATTCCATACCATCGTCGCGACCGCAAGCGGCAAAGAGAGATGATCTCGGACCATCTTGCGGGAGCCGGCTGGCGCACGGACGAACTGCTCGAAGAAATGCGCTCGTCCGACAACTTTTACTTCGATAAGCTCTGCCAGGTTCGAATGCCTGCATGGACGCGAGGACGCGTCGCGCTGGTAGGGGATGCCGGATACTGCCCCTCACCCGCTGCCGGTATGGGCGGTTCGATGGCGCTGCTTGGAGCAGCTGCCCTCGCCGACGCGCTTCAGAAACACACGCGCGACTTCGCAAAAGCGTTTGAAGAGTACGACAAGAGCCTTCGTCCGATCGTCGAAGAGGTTCAGACGGGCGCTGTCGAGTTCGGCATGAAGATGTTCTTGCCTGATTCGGAGTAGGAGATCGATCAGATCAACGCTCAAGTGAAGTTTGTGTATAGCTGAAATC
>CAXTRZ010000327.1:0-3357 GCA_964246715.1 uncultured Acidobacteriaceae bacterium
CCTACTGGCAACCAGCGCATCTTCCGCGGGGATCGGATTGACAGCGGGAGCAATGTTCCCAGCACCAAGCTCCTGCTTCAAATGTTCGATTACTGTTCGTGCTCGTTTGGCGGCTTCCCGGTCGATTGCCGGTTCATACATCCGATCGAGGTCTGCTTTCTTCGCGGGTCTTAGGCCTGTGTTGTGTTTGATCCAAATGTCGCCCGGACGAAAATACGCCTTTGCTTGAGTCTGTCCGTCGACCAGCGCCATGATCGGTCGCGGCTGGACCGGATTCAGAACGAAAAGAATGTACTGTTCGCCGGTTGAAGCAGTTTGCTTGAAAATCTCGTAGAGTGGCTCGGGGTCCAGATACTTGCTGAACATCGGCGAAAGTCTCGCTTTGTCAAAATCATCCACGTTTTCGACATGGATAAATTTTGAGTTTTCTTCGTCCGCCCCGATGACAATGAGGCATTCACCGTCAGAATGAGAATTAGCCAGCCCCTGCAGAAGCTTGATGAACTCGAATCGGTCTCCGGCTTGAGAGATGGCGACCTGCCGCTTTAGTTCACAGCGCGGGTGCTCGATGCCGCGAATGACAATGTCTTCGACGAGCGCGGCGTAGTCATCGAACCGCTGAGGTATTTGATCGAGTTCGGGCATTGTCACCTCAAAAGGTATGCCGATCCATTATCCGCTATGCAGAAATCGGTCTCTCTCAGACCCGTGATGTATGGCTCGTAGGCCAGAGGCGATACCAGCTAAGGTGCCGCGTCTCGCTCAAATGCCTGATGTTTCATCGACCTCGTCCAAACCCTTCCCGCACATGTTCGAGAGCACTTTCTATTGTAGGTAGGGGAATGGTAGTGGCTTTCTCGTGCGTAGACGCTGCGCTCTTCTCCATGCGCGGCTGTTGGTCCTGTGAGGTGTAGAGTTCGAGTTCGCGAGTCTGTCCAGATAACCGGGCAAAATCCATTTTGGCAAGCTGTGCCGCGTCCCCACTTACGATGACACGCTCGACGCCACGCTGCGGGATCTGCCCGGCAGTGTAGCCATAGTCAATGTGTCGGGCTTGCTCTTCGGAGAGCGCGATGGACTTTCTCTGATCGCTGCGAACGATGAGCGAGCGGTCCTCTCCGATTCGTTCGACCGTAGCAAAGTCACCCTTGCGGATGCCGAACTCCTGCGCCGTCGCAGTGAAACGGATGCGCTCGCCTTCGGAGACATCCCGTATCTCTGCCCGGAAGACATGCGCCTTGTTGGTCACGCCTTTCACCAACGCAGGGTTGTAGCTGACTTCGCTTCCATCGAGTAAGCCCACGGTGAGCCGGTTCGCTTTCGCATCGACAGAGAGCACTGTGACGGTGCTGTTGTCTGCGATGCCAAGTTCGGCACTGCCTATCTTGTAATGAATCTGGTCGCCGGCGGCGTAGTTGGCCGCAAGCCGAGGATTGCCAAAACGCTGTTCCACCCACACAGGAAGCCCATGACTTTCTGTGGAGAGTCGGCCCTGCTGGCGCAATTCATCACGGATCAGTTGTGTCAGTTCCTTGACTTCGGTGGCATCTGGCGCAACGACCAAGGCGCGGTCCTGCTGCGAAGCATAAGCCAGGGCGACTGCAGCTAAACGGTGTTCCGCGATGGCGTACTCATGCACACGACTATCTTGCTGGAGGATGGTCGTAGCGGTGGCGGGATCGTTCTCACGGAAGGTGGAGACGGCACGCTCTACCTCGCTCTTCTTCGGAAGTTCAGAGAGGTCGATGGCCGCTGTCTTCGATATATCGGTGGCGAGACGTTTACCCAGACGCGCAGTGTCATTGGTGTAGATGTGCGCATCATGCGAGGCACGCGAGATGGCAACGTATGCCAGCCGCGTGTTCACTAACCCGCGCGGCGCCTCGGTATCGAAATGTGCCAGCACGCGCTCTGAAGTAAGTCCCTGCGCGCTATGCGAGGTCACAGCATAGCCATGGTCGTACTGCCGGACTTTTTCCGTATCGAAAGTGAGCGTCCGCTTGTCTCTGCCATCCATCCGCACCGTCATGCGTCCGTCTTTAATCCTTTCGATGGTGGCAAGATCGCGGTTGGCAACACTCAACTCTTTCATCGACGCAGTGAACTGGATGCGGTCGCCTGTGGCGAATTCGCGCTCCTGCTCGCGGAAGACATTCACGCCACGGAGACGCCGCGGATCGTAGGCGACAACTTCTCCGTTGGCCCGCTCGACCGTCAACAGATTTGCCTTCGCATCAACAGCCTTGACCGTAGTGAAGCTACCTCGCTCGATACCCAGTTCCTTGCTGCCGGTGTTGTACTGAACCACGTCGCCGACGCTATACCGAGCTGCCCAAGTACGGTCGGCTCCGGTCATGTCTGAACGATGAGACAGGGTGCGAAACATCCTGCCATCGTCCTTCAACTTTCCGGCCTGCAATAATTCGGCGCGAATGGCCTCGTTGATTTCCTGACGGCTCCTGTTGTCCGGAGAGACGACGAGAGTGTTCTCCGGCCTTGCTGCGTATTCTTTGGCGATGGCTGCGATGCGGTCGCGCCGATCCGGCAGCTCAGTGATGCGGCCCTGGCCCTGGAGCAAGGCGATGCCTTGCTGGGTTTCATTCTTCGCAAGGTGCTCCACAGCCCGTAGAAGTGCAGGGTCTCTCTGTCTCATGATGCGGTCAAGCTGGGCGGTCCGCATCCCGGCCTCCTGCATCTGTTGGAACGGACGGCCAGCGTCCACCCCCTGATGTTGCCCGGTATCACCGATGACCAGCACACGGTCCTGCGGCTGCAATTTTTGCAGGAAATCGCGCATCTGTTTGGTGCTGGCGAGGCTCGATTCATCGAGCATGTAAAGGCGACGCGGCGGCTGCTCATGGGAAAGGTCTATCTTCCGTGCAAGGAAGCTCTGCAATGTAAAGGCGTCGATGCCGGCCTCGCGAAGCTGCGCCGCTGCGCGAGACGTCGGCGCAAAACCCTCGACAACGAACCCATTCTTTTCTGCGCCCTCGCGGATGGAAAAGAGCACCGAGGTTTTGCCCGAACCAGCTCGCCCCTGCAAACCGTGGATACGGTCAGGCGAGTTCAACACCTCTTCGATGACTCGCTTTTGGGAGTCGTTGAGGAAGTCGCGCGACTGTGCCTGACGCTGTGCGTGTTCGGCACTCATGATCGGCTGAACGGTGTTCTTGGCGCCACGAACGTACTCGATATTGGCGCGCTCAGCGGCGATGGTTTCCGGCGTGGTGAAACGAGGGCTGGAGGCATGTTTGTGCGATTCCACCGAGAGGAATTCGCCACGCTGATGCCGTGCCT
The DNA here is from genome assembly GCA_964246715.1 of uncultured Acidobacteriaceae bacterium. Lineage (GTDB taxonomy): Bacteria > Acidobacteriota > Terriglobia > Terriglobales > Acidobacteriaceae > Edaphobacter. The sequence continues at coordinate 3,298 of CAXTRZ010000327.1, forward strand.
CGAATTCGGCGCGGACCTGGGGATAGGTGGTATTTCCCATGCCACGGCGCAAGGCATCAC
>CAXTRZ010000328.1:0-2440 GCA_964246715.1 uncultured Acidobacteriaceae bacterium
CGCCGACCCCACCCTTGAAGCCGAATACGACCGCGCCGGCACTGACAACTCAGCCGGCTTCTCCGTCAACATTCCCCTCCGCATCTTCGATAAAAATCAAGGCAACAAAGAGACCGCTCGCCTCCAGACTGAATCCGCCCGCCTTACCGCCGCCGCCACCCACAACCAGGTCATCTCAGACATCGACCAGGCCTACATCGGCTACACCCAGGCCAAGCGGCTTTCCGACCGTTTCGGCGAACACTACCTCGATGAGTCCAAAGATGTCTTGAGCATCGCCCAGTTCGCCTTTGAACATGGCGGCCTCAACCTGATCGACTACCTTGACGCCCTCCGCGGAGCCCGCTCGAGCACCAGCGACGCCCTCAACGCCTACCAGCAAACCTGGCTCGCCATCCACCAACTCAGCGCCGCCTCCGCCACCGAACTCGTCCCGTAACCTTGATCCGGGTCATGCTGCGCGTAGCGAAGAACCCCTGTATTGACTGTTGAAATTGCCTTCCTTAGCGCTCCTTCGCGTTCCTCCTCCGCGCCCTTCGCGGACCGCTTAGCCGTTGCTCTCTCCGTGTATCTCCGTGCCTCCTTGTGCCCTCCGTGCTCGTTTTTGCCCAACCCGCCGTCCACTCCAAAACCCTAAGTCCACCTCTAAAGTCTCTGCTTCTAAGACTTTACGCAGAATACCCCAGGGGGCAATCCCGCCTCGATTTACCCTAACCTCATGCCCTCCACCTGGACCCCCGACCTCATCGTCCGCATCCGCGCCGCCGCGATCCAAGCCGGATTCGGCCTCGCCGGAGTCGCCCCCGCCCACGCCGCCGAATCCCCTGAAGGCGCCCAAACGGCCGCCCGCTTCACCAAATGGATCGAAGAAGGCCGCGCCGGCGAGATGGAGTACCTCAAACGACGCACTGAAGCCGGCGAACTCCTCCGCACCTCTGCCCAGACCGCCATCCCCTGGGCTCGCTCCATCCTCGTCTGCGCCCTCAACTACGCCTCCGATACCCCCAACTCCACCGACCCGGCGCCCGCACGGACAGGCTGGATCGCCCGCTACGCCCAGTCCGGCGACCGGGAGGGCCACCCCCTCGACTACCACGACGACATGCTCCGCCGCCTCCGCCAGGTCGAGGCCATCCTCTTAGCCGAGTCCCAGGAGGCCCAAACCCGCTGCTACGTAGACACCGGACCCCTCCTCGAACGCGATTTCGCCGCCCGCGCCGGCATCGGCTGGACCGGCAAGAACACCTGCGTCCTCAATCAGGAACTCGGCTCGTGGCTCCTCCTCGGCGTCATCGTAACCTCGCTGCCGGTCCCCGTGGACGTCGAAGCGATCCTTGCTCCAGACCGCTGCGGCTCCTGCACCCGCTGCATCGACGCCTGCCCCACCGATGCCCTCATCGCTCCCCGCCAGATGGACGCCACCCTCTGCATCGCCTACCTCACTATCGAGAAGAAGGGAAGTATTCCGGACAAACTCCGCCCCCTCATCGGCCGCCAAATCTTCGGCTGCGACATCTGCCAGGACGTCTGCCCCTGGAACCGTAAATTGCAACCAGCTACCCACCCTGACTTCCTCCCACGCCTAGCCCTCACCAATCCCGCATTATCCTGGCTGGCCCAGATGGATCAATCCCAATTTCGCACCTGGTTCAAAGGCTCACCCCTGGAGCGCACCAAACGCCACCGCCTCCATCGCAACGTAGCCATCGCCATGGGCAACAGCGCGGACTCATCGTTCATTCCCCAGCTAGACCTCTGGTCCCACTCTGAAGATCCCGTTCTCGCTGAATCTGCCCAGTGGGCCCTCGCTCGCCTCGCTGACTCCACGGTAGGCCTCGCTGATAGCATAAAAGAGGAGCCCCCAAACCGCTCCGGAGCCAAAGCAGACGATGGGTTTTCTCTCACGCTTCTCGAATAAACCCGAATCCGCAAGCGTTCACGAGCCCGTCTCCCAAGTCAAACCTATCATCGCCGTCACGCCCGTAGTCCCGCAATACGGTTTGTGGCCTCAACTCCTCGCCCTCGCCAAGTTCATGACCTCCACCCATGTCCACACCTACGCCTTCTCCGTCGCCGCCAACGTCATCCTCTCGCTCTTCCCCTTTATCGTCCTGCTCCTCACCCTCGCGCAAAAGCTCTTCCACTCCCCGGCCATGGTCGCCGTCGTCGGCGACATGCTCCGCACCATCCTGCCCAACAATCAGGACTTCATCGTCCGCAACATGACCGCTCTCGTCCACCCCCACAGCGGCACCAAAATCTTCTCCGTGGTCATGCTCCTCATCACCTCCACCGGCGTCTTCCTGCCGCTTGAGGTCGCCCTTAATAACGTCTGGGGCGTCAAGCAGAACCGCAACTACCTCGAAAATCAGATCGTCTCGCTCGGCCTCGCCGCTGCTGTCGGCGCGCTCGCCATGGGCTCCGTCGCCCTTGCCGCCGG
>CAXTRZ010000328.1:2496-3347 GCA_964246715.1 uncultured Acidobacteriaceae bacterium
TCTTCAGCTTCATTGCCGGCGCCGTCCTCAAGCTCTTCGCCGTCGTCATGAGCATCCTGCTCTTCTTCCTCATCTACTGGATACTGCCCCACCGCAAGATCCCCGCCATGGCCGTGCTCCCCACCGCCGTCGTCGTCGGCCTCACCTGGGAGGTTGCCAAGTACCTCTACGTCCTCCTGCTCCCCCGCCTTGACTTCGAGTCTGTCTATGGACCCTTCCGCGTCTCCGTTGGCCTTATGATGTGGGCCTTCATCTCCGGCCTCATCCTGCTCGCCGGCGCCCACTTCTCCGCCACCCGGTACTCGCTGCAAGTAGCCCGCCAGGCCGCCGCTGAAGACGCCGCAAAAGCCTAAGCCAACTCTGATATCAGTCGAAGCTACTCGACGAAGTACCCGATCTCCGTCAGCACCCGCTCGCTCAGTTCCACCGCAAGAATCCGCGCGCTCATAAATCGCTGCAAGTTCTCCTTGAACTTCTGCAGCACGGACTGCGGCAGGCTTGTCTCCGCCTTGAGCAGGCGCAGCAGCGCAGCGCTGTCGATCGGATACACATAGTCGCCTGGAACTCCGCACGCTGGCTTGATCAGCAGCGACAGCGGCATGTTGGCCGTACCAGGGACGAAGGACGTAGCGGACGTTTGGGCAATCAGGTTGACTCTCATGCCAGCGATCTTGTCATTGGCACTCATCCCCATCAATCACTCCTACGGGTTATCGTTGCAGACCACCGTGTCACCCCACATACAACCCTGAATCCCAGATTATGACTGCGTCTGCATCGCCTTCACCGCCAGCGCCACCGGACCGCCCCCTGCCGGCAGAATCGTCAGCAGCACCGGCCCCAGCTTCGTC
>CAXTRZ010000329.1:0-1188 GCA_964246715.1 uncultured Acidobacteriaceae bacterium
GAAATTGTCAGTGGGAAGATTACCTCCTCGGAATGGGGCGATGGCGTCGTGCGACAACTCGCGGAATATATCGCGCGGACACAACCCGGACTCCGTGGATTCACGCGGGCCAACCTGTTTCGGATGCGGCAGTTCTACGAGACTTATCGGGAGGATGAAAAAGTCGTACCACTGGTACGACAATTGCCGTGGTCGCACCATCTCCTCATCCTCGGCCAGAGCAAGCGCCCCGAAGAGCGCGAGTTTTATATCCGAACCGCCATTCAGGAAGGCTGGAGCAAGCGGGAGCTGGAACGGCAGTTGGACAGCGCGCTCTTTGCGCGGGTCGTCCTCAGTCCTCCAAAAGTCTCCCCAGCGGTGCGACAATTCCACCCCGAGGCCGTAAGCGTCTTCAAAGATGCCTACAACCTCGAATTCCTGGGGCTGCCGGAGGTCCATGCCGAAGCGGACCTACATCGCGCCCTGCTCGACAAGCTAAAAGACTTTTTGATCGAGCTAGGCCGAGACTTCTGTTTCGTCGGTTCGGAGTATCCGTTGCAGGTGGGAGGACAGGACTTCGCGCTCGATCTGCTGTTCTTCCATCGCGGATTAAACTGCCTGGTCGCCATCGAGCTGAAGATCAATGCGTTCCGCCCGGAGTACCTGGGCAAGCTCGACTTCTATCTGGAGGCGCTGGACCGGACGGTTCGCAAGAACCACGAACAGCCTTCGATCGGCCTGCTGCTCTGCGCGAGCAAGAACGATGAAGTCGTGGAGTACGCCTTGAGCCGCAGTCTTTCCCCGGCCCTGGTCGCGGAATACCAGACCCAACTGCCGGATAAGAAACTGTTGCAGGCAAAACTGCACGAATTCTACGAACAACGGGTAGCCTCTGTCTCCGATCTGGATGCGTAGTCCCCGGCGGTAGCCCTGTTCCATGCAGCCGCGAACGAGCCAGCCGCCTTCGAATCCACTCCATTGCATTTTCCAGCTCGAACCGGGATCATAGATACGGGACGGGTACGCACCGTCCTGGGTGTCGAAACCCAAGCAGAAACACCGTGCGCTGGCGACAGCCACGGGACGAATTCCCAACGCCTTTGCGTCGGGGAGCCATGGACGTATGTCCAGGCTTCACGGCTAAAGGTCCATGGACCCGCGTGGTTCTGCCGGTTTTCGAAGTCCCCGACGAGGGTTTACAAGGGCTGT
>CAXTRZ010000329.1:1198-1506 GCA_964246715.1 uncultured Acidobacteriaceae bacterium
GGAGGAGTATGCTGATCCGGTCTGCCCCTGTAGAACCCCTTTTGCCTCTGCTCGCCGGCACGCGGATGCTTTCCGCCGTTGCTGAAGCTTTGTCTGCCCTGACTTTCTCTTCCTGGAGAACAAGGATGGATGGCGATGGATCTCGTGCGTGAACTGATCTTCGATGTGGGTGCGCAAGCGGAGCTTCCACTGCCAAGCCGGTGCACCGTCGATGTCTCCTGCCTGGGACAGCCGGAAGTGCAAGAGGCTGTGTCCTTCGCCCTAGAGGAAAGCCTGTATGTAGCGGCCTACGCGGGAATCGACCTGAA
>CAXTRZ010000329.1:1516-3327 GCA_964246715.1 uncultured Acidobacteriaceae bacterium
GCGCCCGACTGCCGAGCTGCGGCCTGCGCCCTCCAGAATATGCCTGAAGGACAAGTGCCTCTCGAATTGAGCCCACAGCCGGAATCGATGGAACTGGCGAGGACAGCGGCGGTTCGCCGTGACGGTGAATTGAAGTTCCACATTGTTGTGCGCCCCGGGCTCAGCGTCATGGCGATCTCACCGGACAAAGCGATGCAGCGGCTTGCACAAGCGTGCATCGCCCACGAAGCCGCCCATGTCGAACACGAAAGCCATCTCTACCGCACCTTTCCCGAGAGCTATGGCAAGCCGTTGGAGTATGGCGACCGCTCCCGGCAGACCTTTCTCAAAGCGATGGACGTATGGAGCGAGTATGCAGCCTGCCGATCTTCAGCGGCGTTCCGTCCCGAGGCGGTAGAAGAGTTTGAAGACATCTTCTGTCGCGCCGTCGAAGACTGCTCCGGCAAGGCTTTGGAACAGATCAAGGCCCACCGCGAGGGTCGCGAGGCCGCCTCCGTCTTCCGCGAACTGCAACAGATTTTCGGCGACGTGTTTATCTACGCGGGCTATCTGCTGGGGCATGTTCACGGTCTGGAAACGAATCTCTCCAAATACCTTTCCAATCACGAAAACGAACCTCTCCGGGAACCAAAACTGGCGGATTTGATTTTCCGGCTGGAGCGTATTCTGCAGAAACTCTGGCTGACCGAGTTTGCATGGCAGTCCATTGAAGTTTTCGCACCTATCTATGATCTGATCTGCGAAATGATGTCGCAGCATGGAATGATGTTTGTCCGGCATGGAGACGGATGGAAGATCGTCCTGTACAACGATCAGGCGGCATTCGATGCAGCACGAGAAGCTGTGTCGCGCTGGAACAAGAACCCCGATTGATGGATCAACCGTTCCTTGGTTCTAGCACCGTATTCGATGGAAGCGGATTCAACAGGTTGAATGCTTGCGTAGCCGCATGAGTCATTTTGGGTTACCCCTTGCGCTGTTTCGGGCTCCGCACCCCTTAGCGAGGCTTGTCTTCCTTATTTGCGTGCAGACGCACGCCAGACATAAGGGTCGGCGTTGCGGGCAGGAACGGGCCCGCAGAGTTGGGAACTGAGGACGCCCACGGGCTTCCTCAGCGCGGGAAGAGACCTCTTCCCGTAGTGCGGCTTCATTCTTTGAGCGTTGGGCGTCTAATGTCTGTGTTTACAACATCTTGAAAGGATTTAGTTTCGAGGTGGATTCGCTTAAAAATCTGACGGATGAGGGTGCTGGGCTTTATGATGGAAACTTGTGTCGCAACCTATGTCGTCTAGCAGAGCTTCGACTCCGGAGTGAAAGGTAATGGATTGGCGCTTGAGCTCAACAGCAACGGTTATTTGGAACTGACAGAGCTCGATACTGTCCGCAAAACCGACTGGAAGCGAGTCCCCACTAGCGAATTCTGGAGTAGCACTGCTGAGAATGAGCTCCGGCTCCACAAGATCCATGCGTACCCGGCGAAATTCCCAGCCTTCATACCCACGAAGGCGATGGACGTAGCTGAGAACGCCGGCCTGTCTGTCCAGCGAGTGGCGGATGTCTTCTGTGGTTGTGGGACGGTTGCTTTCGAAGCGCGTCGTGGAGGCTATGACTTCTGGGGATGCGATCTGAACCCAGTTGCAACGCTCATTGCGAAGACGAAGAGCAGCCGGTTCCGGCATAAGCAGATCGACGCATATCAGACAAAGATTCTTTCGAAGTTTGACAAACTCAAGAGCGGAATTTCGATCAAGGGCATCGCCAGCGACAGAATCGACTATTGGTATTTCGCTGAGCAGCGTACAGACCTTGCA
>CAXTRZ010000330.1:0-3315 GCA_964246715.1 uncultured Acidobacteriaceae bacterium
AAGGGGACGAAAAACCGCTCGTTGAAAATGTCGATCGTGGCCTGCCATCGCGTCGTTTCGGTTCGAGCCGTTTCCTCAATCTGAGCACGGCGCTCTTTCGCGGCCTCACAAATGTCGAGATAGTCCTTGAAGGTGCCGTTGTATTCGAAGATGTCGACGCGGGAGTCGACGAAGACTGGAATGTTGCGGAGATTCCAGGTCAGGTATCCGCCCCAGAGGTATTCATTGAAGAGATTGCCGTGGAAGGGGAAGGATTTGAGGTACGGCAGGGCTTCCACGGGGTACTTCTTCATGGCCTCTTCCGCGTGGGGATCCGGGTGGCGCATGCGGCCAACCACGAAGCCAAGCAGCGCGACGAGGATGGCGGCATTGACAAGAGCGCGGGTGGGAGGCTCGACGTCGGGCTCGCGGGGCGGGAAGCTCTGCGCCAGGATGGGCGCGGCGAGGATGGCGAAGAGGAAGAGAAAGCGCGTGTAGTTGAAGGCGGAGTAGATGCCAATGGCGAGGAAGAGGAGCTCGTAGGTCTTCCACTGGCGGCCGCGATAGAGCTGCCAGAAGGCGAGCAAGGCGAGGCAGCTGAGCATGGTGAGACCGCGCGGGGAGTGGAAGTCCAGGCTGCGCCACTCCTCCACATTCGCGACGTTGAGCTTCTGATGAAAGGCGAGGTTGAAGGGATAAGCGACGAGGCGCCAGCCGTAAGGATTGAGGAAGAGAGCGCAGATGCTGAGCGCGGTGGCGATGAGGAGCGAGTTGCGGCGATCTGCACGGAAGGCCTCGGTTGAGATGGCTCCGAGATGCACAGAGACGGAGCCGGCGATGAGGTAGACGACAAGGAGGACGAGACCGATCATCCAGGAGCCGTGCGTGTTGACCCAGAGCGCGAAGAGGAAGGGTAGCGCTAAAGCCAGGCGAGGGCGATGCTCGGAGGCACGCAGGATGAGGAGCTCCGCGATGAGGCAGATCCAGCCGAAGAGCAGCGTGCGCGGACCGAAGGAGACCGTGGCAAAGACGGTGGCGAAGATGGAGACGATGACCGCGGCGACGATGTTGCGCGAGCTCTGATAGGCAAGCAGACAGAGGCCGAGGATGATGACTTCAACCGCGAGCAGTGTTACGGTGTAGACGCCTGCGGCTCCGGCGAGATGCCAGCCGAGATAGAAGGGGAGTTCGGCCATCCATTCATGGTTCATCCAAGGCGCGCCGGCGGCGGTAAAGGAGAAGACATCCTGCGTGATGAAATGGTGTGAGGCGAGTTGCAACTGCACATCACGCAGATGCCACCAGATGTCAGGGTCCGCCAGGCCGCGAGGGACGCAGAAGAGGACCAGCACGGCAAGCGCAACGACCATCAGAGTGGGGAAGCCGAGCAGGCGGTTGGTCCATCCGGCTGGTTGCGGTGAAGGCATGTGGGGCGCGATCCTTAACGGTATGACTTAGGTAACAGCGGATGCGGTGCAAAAGCTGGAGACAGGATAGCAATTTGATTTTTCAGGAGTTAGGGTTGCATGGGTATCCCCCATTGGTGCAAACGCGATACTTTGCGCCTGCATGACTTGATCGGCTGATTGGATATTCATGTTGAATCAGAAAGGGTGGAACGATGCTCCTGGCGCAGTGCCGTGCGCGTTTCGTAGCAGAGTTCGCCCGGGAAGTCACTCCCTCTTTCCGGTTAGGCCTGATCCCTGTTCGCGCCATTACGTTTGATTGGAAATCGGCTTACGGTTCACTCATGGAAGGCGCGCTCCGAGCTAGTCTGAGTTCACGCAAAGAGCTTGCGGAGAGGCCGAACAGAGGACCTCTCGCGAGACTTCAGCGAATTTAGCTTTCGGAGAAAGTCCAATGAAGAATGCAGCCCTTTTGATCAACGCTTTGATGCAGGATGAGTCCGGCCAGGATCTTATCGAGTACGCCCTCGTCGCCGGCCTCGTCGGTCTCGCCGCCGTGGGCGCCATGTCCGGTCTGTCCACCAAGATCAGCACCGCGTTCAACAGCGTCGGCAATAGTCTAACCAGCTCGGTCTAGTCTTCCGAGCATGTAAGTCTATGGCTCGAGCAGGCTTTCTCCTGGGGCGGCGAATGGTAGTGGACATTCGCCGCAACTCAAACCATGTACGTAGGATTCAGCCCGGCTGAACCGAAAACTGGAGTTGATCATGGCTGTATCGACAGGGGCTCATCGCAGGGTTGCACCAGGCGTCGCTTGTGCGGGAGGCAGGAGCCGATGAACTGGAGTCGTCTCACCTCCGCGATGTTGATTGCCCTGCTGATCTCCGGCGCATGCACGTATATGGTGAGCCGCAAGATCAATGCTCCTGTGTCGGCGCAGCAGGTTCCAGATCAGCGCTATGCCGCACCCGCGCACTCGCTACAGGCGGGCGAGGTGATTAAGGCAGATAGCATCGAGATGGTGGCGTGGCCGGCGAACAAGCCGATTACGGGCGCGTTTACAAATCCGCAGGAGTTGGTAGGGCGAGCGATGCTTTATCCACTGGATAAGGATCAGCCGCTGACGGAGAAGTTTGTTACCGCATTGGGAGCAGGAACCGGGCTGGCGGGAAAGATACCTGCGGGCATGCGCGCCATTGCGCTGCGGTCTGACGAGATTATGGGCGTCGCCGGATTTTTGCTTCCAGGCTCTCATGTGGATGTTCTGGTGACGTATCACACGGATAAAGATCCTGAGTCGATTACGGCGACGGTGCTGCAAAATGCGGAGATCATCGCCGCCGGGCACCAGATTCAGCCTGATCCTGAAGGCAAGGCTGCGCCGGTGACGGTGGTGACGCTGCTGTTGACGCCTGACGATGCGGAGCGTGCGGTGCTTGCGAGTTCGCAGGGATCGATTCACTTTGTTCTGCGCAGCGGGTCCGACTCGGAGAAGCCGCATGAGGCGCCGATGCTGCTGTCTCAGTTGAGCGGCGGACCTGCTCCCGTGACGGCTACTCCGGTGGTTTTGCGTCCACGTGTAGAAGCGCCGCATGCCGCGCCGCGTCCGGCGCAGACTGAACTGGTGGTGCAGACCATCCTGGGCGACAAACAAACAACCGACACCTTTACCAAGGCGGTCCGGCAATGAGGTTTGCTGGCACAGGCAAGCGGATTCCGCTTGCGCTCTTGACCGTCGTGTGCGCGGCTTCTGCTGCGTTTAGCCAGAGTGTTGGCGAGCCCGTTACGACGGCTTCGGCCGACGTTCCCGTGGCTGTGCCCGTTCCGCATGGCCTGGCGCTCAGCAGTACGGGCGCGATGCAGACGCTGCACATCATCGTGGGACAGTCCTTGATTTTGCGTGGCGTGAACCCGATGAAGCGTATCTATG
>CAXTRZ010000331.1:0-3029 GCA_964246715.1 uncultured Acidobacteriaceae bacterium
GCCCCACCCGCGCGCTCTCCGTCAGCGCCACCTCCATCTCCTGCCGCGCCTCCACGTGCCGCGCCCTCCATAAGGACTCCTTTCCGTGATCAACACCGTCATCTCCAAGGTCTTCGGCACCGCCAACGACCGCGCCATCAAGCGCCTCATCCCCATCGTCAAGCAGGTCAACGACCTCGAAGCCTCCATCCAGTCCCTCACTGACGAGCAGCTCCGCGAAAAAACCGCCGAGTTCCGCCAGCGCATCGCCGAAGCCATGCAAGGCATCGACCCCAAGACCGACCCCGAAGCCCTCGCCGCCGCGGAAAAGTCCGCCCTCGACGCTCTCATGCCGGAGGCCTTCGCCGTCACCCGCGAGGCCAGCCGCCGCGCCGTCGGCATGCGTCACTTTGACGTACAGCTCATCGGTGGCTCCATCCTCCACCAGGGCAAAATCGCTGAGATGAAGACCGGCGAAGGCAAGACCCTCGTCGCCACCCTCCCCGCGTACCTCAACGCCCTCGCTGGCCGCGGCGTCCACGTCGTCACAGTCAACGACTACCTCGCCAAACGCGACGCCGAGTGGATGGGCAAGATCTACGGCTTCCTCGGCCTCACCGTCGGCGTCATCGTCCACGACCTCTCCGACCAGCAGCGCCGCGACGCCTACGCCGCCGATATCACCTATGGCACCAACAACGAGTTCGGCTTCGACTACCTCCGCGACAACATGAAGTTCGAGCTCGCCGACATGGTCCAGCGCGGCCATTACTTCTGCATCGTGGATGAAGTTGACTCCATCCTCATCGACGAGGCCCGCACCCCGCTCATCATCTCCGGCCCCACTGACCAGACCACCGACAAGTACGTCCGCGTCAACGTCATTATCCCCCAGCTTGAACTCGGCGAGTTCACCGAGACCATCGAGACCAAGACCTATACCGGCGACTTCACCGTCGACGAGAAAGCCCGCTCCATCACCGTCACCGACGAGGGCTGGGAGAAGATCGAAGGGCTCCTCGGCATCGGCAACATCGCCGACCCCGAAAACTGGGATCTCAAGCACCACGTCGAAACCGCCATCAAGGCCCATCAGCTCTATAAGCGCGACGTCGAGTACGTCGTCAAGGACGGCGAAGTCATCATCGTGGACGAGTTCACCGGCCGCCTCATGCCCGGCCGCCGCTGGTCGGATGGCCTCCATCAGGCCGTTGAAGCCAAGGAAGGCGTCTCCATCCGCAAGGAAGACCAGACCCTCGCCACCATCACCTTCCAGAACTACTTCCGCATGTACAAAAAGCTCAGCGGCATGACCGGCACCGCCGAGACCGAAGCCGCCGAGTTCGACAAGATCTACAAGCTCGACATCGTCGTCACCCCGCCCAACCGCAAGATGCAGCGCATTGAAAACTCGGACGTCGTCTTCCGCACCACCAAGGAGAAGTACTTCGCCGTCGCGGACGAGATCGCCCGCCTGCATGAGGTCAAGCAGCCCGTCCTGGTTGGAACCACAAGCATTGAAAAGTCCGAGCTTCTCTCCGACATCCTCAAGCGCAAGGGCGTCCGCCACGTCGTCCTCAACGCAAAATTCCATGAAAAGGAAGCCGAGATCGTCGCTCAGGCCGGACGCCTCGGCATGGTCACCATCGCCACCAACATGGCCGGCCGAGGCACCGATATCCTTCTCGGCGGCAACTCGGACTTCATGGCACGCCAGGACCTCGTCCGCCGTCAACAGGCCAGAGCTGTTTCGGCTGCGGAAGGAGCCATCCAGCCCGTCGCCGGCCCCGGCATGATGCGCTTTTACTACAACGGCCAGGAGTTTGAGGCCACCCAGCAAGCCTGGGACGTCGCCGTCGCCTCGCATGAAGCCGCGGCCAAAGCCGAGCACGAGCAGGTCATCGCCGCCGGCGGCCTGCATATCCTCGGTACGGAGCGCCATGAGTCCCGCCGCGTCGATAACCAGCTTCGCGGTCGCGCCGGACGCCAGGGCGACCCCGGAGCCTCCCGCTTCTACCTCTCGCTCGAAGACGACCTCATGCGCATCTTCGCCCGCGAGTGGGTCTCCGGCCTCCTCGAACGCCTCGGCATGGAAGAAGGCGTTCCCATTGAGTCTGGCATGATCTCCCGCCGCATCGAAGCCGCCCAAAAAGCTGTCGAAACCCAAAACTTCGAGTCCCGCAAGCACGTCCTCGAGTACGACGACGTCATGAACAAGCAGCGCGAAGCCGTCTATGGCCTTCGCAAGCAGCTCATGGAAGGCGTCGACCAGAAGCAGCTCATCACCGAGGACTACACCTCCACCATCCTCTCCAACATCCTCGACGAGACCGTCCCGGAGAAGGCCGCGCCAGACGAGTGGAAGATCGACTCCCTCTTCACCCAGATCTACGACATCTTCGGCCTGCGCTTCACGGACAACGATGGTGGCCCCAACGCCATCGATGTTCACGGCCTCTCCCGCCACGAGCTCGGCGAGACCATCTTCGAGCGTCTCCGCGCCCGCTACGACATCAAGGAGCAGATCCTCTCTGCCGCCACCATGCGCTACCACGAGCGCATCGTCATGCTCTCCGTCCTGGACGGCCTCTGGAAGGATAACCTCCTCGCCATGGACCACCTCAAGGAGGGCATCGGTCTTCGCGGCTACGCCCAGCAAGACCCTCTCGTCGCCTACAAGAAAGAGTCCTTTGACATGTTTGAGGCCATGATGCTCCGCTTCCAGGAAGACACCGCCCGGCATCTCTTCCGCATGCAGATCATTGGCCCTGACGGCAAGCCGATCGAGACTGCCGAGCAGTTGCAGCAGGCGCAGCTGCAGCAAGCCCAGTCGCAGCAGGCGCAAGCGCAGCTGCAGCAGGCGCAACAGCCTCAGCCCGAGCTCACGCCCGCCCGCGGCCGCCAGCAGCTTGCGGCGGCTCAACTCCGGGGGCGGTCCTGCTTCTTCTGCGGTCATTTCGCTCGTCCTGGCCTGTCTGAACGCACAGGGGCCGCGCGGTGCGCTAGGACATCAACCTCATTTCGATGAAACTTCCGGCCGCGCTAACTCA
>CAXTRZ010000331.1:3039-3312 GCA_964246715.1 uncultured Acidobacteriaceae bacterium
GCCGCCGCTGCCGCGCAGCCTGCGCCGCCGGTTATCCCGACCCGCGCCCCCCCTACCACCATCGACGCGCTCGAGCGCGAGTTCCAGAAGAAGAAGGAGCGCGAACTGAACCAGGCGCGTCAGGCCGGCGCCGCCACGGCCACAGCTACCGCGCAGCGCAAGGCCGGCGAAAAAGTCGGCCGCAACGACCGCTGCCCTTGCGGCTCAGGCAAGAAGTTCAAGAACTGCCACGGCGCCGCGGCCTGATCCGCCACACACTGTTTCACAACCGTT
>CAXTRZ010000332.1:0-373 GCA_964246715.1 uncultured Acidobacteriaceae bacterium
CTGCTCATGTCTCTTCGAACGATGACACGGCCGCCTCTAGGTAACGCAGACTGGCCGTTAGAGCCTTCTTATACGCGAACGGATCTCTCTCCTTAACTCGCTCAGACGTACTGATCGAGCGCGCATCGCGCATAGGATGTGGACAGTCCACTTTCCTTGCAGCAACTCGATGCACAACAAGATCTTTTCCGCGCAGGAGGGCTCGGCGAGTTGTGTACTTCTCTCCATATAATGTGCCGGCCCTCTCTTACCACCGCTTGAAGCGCGTACTGACGTTGAAACAAGAGCGAAGCCCGAGATGGATGCAGACCGTTCGAGGCATCGCAGCACTCGGGCAGCGCCTAGCCGCCGATCCCGCGCGTCGCCCGCTGGG
>CAXTRZ010000332.1:383-3064 GCA_964246715.1 uncultured Acidobacteriaceae bacterium
GTGTTGCGCGTGTCTGGCGCAACGAGGACAGCAATGCCCTGCGCGCCGCAAGCCTGGAATCCGTGCTGCTCGACATCACCGACGGGCAAGCATCGTAGCACTCGGGCAGCGCTTAGCCGGCGATGCCGAGCGTGGCCCGGCTGGGGCGCCCTTCCCGATATCGTGCGCATGCGAAGAAAGGCTCCGCGCGCCTGACTCTCTCGCCTATGGGGTTCCAGGCCTCAGAGCTGGGACCCACCCCCATCGACAGGGAGTTCTGCTCCGGTGGTGTAGGTCGCCTCAAAGGCTAGGAAGACGGCCGCCTTCGCGATCTCTTCCGTGTTGCCCACCCGCTTCATCGGGTTGCTCTCCGCCATTTGCTTGTACGTCTCTTCAAGGGCTTCTTTGGGCATGACCTTGTCCAGAATGGAGGTCAATCGGGCCTGGACTCACAGCGTTGACGCGGATACCGCGCGGCAGGAGCTCCCGCGCCAGGCTGCGCGTCATGGATCGCACAGCGGCCTTCGTCGCGGCGTAAGCGCTCACCATCGGATACCCCATCACATTCACCACCGAGGTCGTGAACACCACGCCGCCTCCTACCCGCATCAAGGGAGCAAGCTTTTGTACCGTGAAGTAAGGGCCTTTCGCATTGACCGCGAAGAGGTCGTCGTAATCATCTTCTGTGGTCTCTTCGAACGAGGCGAAGCGCGTTTGCCCCGCGTTCACGAACAAAGCGTCAAGCGGTTGAAAATCGGCTTTTACCCGATCGGCAAGCTTTCCAATGTCGGGCAGCGAAGCTGCATCGCTCTCCACCACAATGGCTTTGTCGCCAAACTCCTCACGCGCCGAATCCAAAGTCTTCTGCGTGCGGCCCGTGAGCAGCACCTGGGCCCCCTCCGAGATCAGAAGCCTTGCCGTGGCTAGCCCCATGCCACTTGTTCCCCCCGTAATCAGTACCCGCTTTCCTGCATACTTCGCCATTTCCCCTCCGTGTTCCTAGAAGCCAAGCTATCGATACGCCTTATAAGACTCCCCATTCCAGTGAGACGATCTATTCTGAGAATCCAAATAATCGGCCTGATCGTCTAAATGGTGGTGGACCCGCTCTCACAAATCCTCATTCTCTTGAACCCCCGCACCTACAACTGCGGCGGGTTGGATCTCGGCACAGGCTCAGCCATTCAATTTCCGAAATACGATGGTCTGAAATGTTATGCGGTCGTCTCAGGAGAGGGTTGGCTTTCGGTCGACGGAGCTCCTGGCCCCGTGCATCTTCAGGCTGGTGAATGTCTTCTGCTGCCCCGCGGAAGGCCGTTTCGCCTCGCCGGGACGCAGGACAGTGCCACTGCCTCACACATCAGCGTTGACGCGGTGCGATGTGGAACGATCGCCTCGTACTCCGGAGGAGGGCAGTGCCTGCTGGTCGGAGCGCATTACGCCTTTAGCGCGACACAGGCAGGCATGCTCCTCAACCTGCTGCCTCCCATGGTGCATCTCTCCAACGCGGCTGAGAACGTAGCTCTTTGCTGGACTTTGCAACAGATGACGGCAGAACTGCAGCACCCGAAGCCCGGCAGTGTGGTCGTCGCTCACTCGCTCGCCCGACTGATGTTCGTTCAAGCGATCCGCGTCTATATCGAGGAGTGCGCAAGGGACAATCTGGGAGGACTCTCGGCGCTGGCCGATGTGCAATTGAGCCGGGCAATCGCCTCCATGCACAATGAGCCCGCCTATGCGTGGACGGTAGAAAAGCTGGCGCAGCGGGTCGGTATGTCTCGCGCCGCATTTGCCTCGCGTTTCAAGAACACGGTCCGTCAGTCGCCTATCGAATACCTGACACGCTGGAGGGTATCGCTTGCTGAGGACAAGATGGCGAACACGGCCGATCCGATCTCTGAAATCGCGCGGTCGTTGGGATATGAGTCAACCAGCGCCTTCGCCAAGGTGTTCAGGAAATTTACTGGCCACAGCCCTCGCCAATATCGCAACGGGCTAAACACTCCGGCTGTACAGACCTCATGAGCGCCTTTCAGGAGCATTCCTCGACAGCGCATCCGCGGCCGCGGAGCAGTTTGGTCCTCCTAGGTCGCATTCTCGTCAGTAACGTTTCGCCGGGTGTCTGACCCGCCTGAGACGCCAACTTCCGTGACGGGCGACTCACCTTCCTATCGTCTTACCGACGAGAAAAGAGTATCGAGACTCATCTCTCGCGCTGGAACTTCGTTGGAGAACACCCCATTGCCTTCGTGAATGCTGTACTGAAGGCACTGGAAGACTGGAACCCGACCTGCAGGGCAATCTCTCCGATACTCTTGGTCCCATGTTTCAGTTCATCCTGCGCGATCGTCATCCTCCATCGCGCAAGATATTGGATGGGGCCAAGGCCGACAACCTTGCGAAAGTGCGCGGCAAAGGTGGACCGCGATGCATTGCAGCTTCGAGCAAGGGCGGCAACCGTCCAGTTGCGAGCAACATCGGCATGCAAGGCCGAAAGAGCACGAGAAGTGTTGGCATTACCTAGACCGGCGAGCAGCCCGATGCAGTCCTCATCCGTCCGCAGCGATTCTTGGCGAAGCAACTCAACGAGGATGACCTCGACAAGACGTGTCACAATGAAGTCGCTGCCCGGACCGCGCTGCGCCGACTCAGTCTCATTGAGCTTCAACAGCGATTGCAGTCGCCACGAAGAAGGGTCGTCG
>CAXTRZ010000332.1:3074-3303 GCA_964246715.1 uncultured Acidobacteriaceae bacterium
GCTTCGAAGACAAACCGGCCGCCCCGGACAACCGTTGAAGGTTTCGAACCCTCATCAAACCGGATCACCGGATCGTTGGTCGCGGCGACGATTGTCTCGCTGTCCTCCGGCTCCCCGGCGGGATCAGATGCTAGCGCGAATGGCAACACGGTTCTGATCAGGAAAAAATCGCCCGTTTGCAGATGCAGGGGCTTGCAGTGAGCGCGAATCAGCTCGCATTCTCCCGTCT
>CAXTRZ010000333.1:0-3284 GCA_964246715.1 uncultured Acidobacteriaceae bacterium
GTAATCCGCCACGTCGTACCCAAAATCCGCCATCGGCGACGAATAAAACGGCGACACCCACACCGCATTGACCTTAAGCTCGACCAAATAATCAAGCCGCGAAAGAATCCCCGCTAGATCCCCCACGCCATCCCCGCTCGCATCCTGAAAGGATCGCGGATAGATCTGGTAGATTACCCCATCCCGCCACCACAGCCTCTCGGCCGCACCGCTGCCCGCTGCTTGTATGGAAGACATAAAGGTTTGAGATGCTGCGGATCACGTATAGAGAAATCTACTGAATGCTCAGGCCTGCCGAACGACTTCGAACGTTGAGTACTTAGCCTTAGAGCTGGGAGGCTTCAGGACACGGCTGAAGCGTATGGGAGAACCTGCCTCATCCAGCACCGCCATCGTCCAAAGAGTCCACTTGTCTGCAAGCTGATTGATTGTGTGGCGTGCGAAGAGCTCCTGCTCTGGGGTGAGCTGTTCGCATAGGGCATCGGCTTGCGCCCAATCGGTTGCCAATCGCTTCCTATGCCGGTGCTGACCGTGGGCGGCGCTGCCAGCTTTGGCGCGAATCTAGAAGAAGAAATACGTCCGCTGGCCAGGCATATGCGAGCCGTGATGATTGAGGAGTGCGGCCACTATTTGGCCGAAGAGCAACTGCAACGTCTTTAGACAAACTTCTACGCTTTTTCGTGAAGATGCTTGAGGTTGTGAGCGTTTATGGGCGTAGAATTCTGACGATTTACTTAGGGTAACGGCTTTCAACAGGCTCTTAGAAGCTGACCGTCTTGCGATTAGGGATCGATTCCTGTTTTCATCTAAGGTCTCATCGCTAGAATTTTGCGCACTGCAAAAGGTGGCTGTGCACGAGACGCGTTGGCCACGAGCACATCGACGAGCGCCTCGCACTCGTTAGCGCCTGTGGCAAGCAGCTCGCGGAAGGGCCGTATGCGCGACATAAACCACAGGATGCCTGCAACCAGCCATACCGGGCTTGCATGTAGTCGCGCTTTCCCGGACGGATAAAGCCGATATCCCAGTCGCTGAATGAGCGTGAAGCTCTCCTGCAAGCCACGCGCGATGACCATAGACTCCGTCCAAGACGCGCCTCCACCGCGCCGCACACCCGCAACACTCACGCTTTCAAAAGCAGCACCCAAAGGTGCGTGGCAACGAAGCCACAGGAGCATGTCAGGCTCGAAGACAGCGGGAAGTCCAGCCTCGTTGAAGATGGCCACGCATTCCTTGCTGTTCATCTTGCTCTTCTGGCCTCCAGCGCCGATCTTCGCGTTCAGCTTTCCCTCCTTATCAAGAAATGCCTGAATGAAGGGCATCCCAAACGAACACCGATCCGTACCGACAGCGTTGCTCAGTCTCTCAGGCTCGAAGTTGTTAAACATGAACTGAATCCACCTTGCGGCACATCGCTTCAGTACCGGCACCAAAGGCTCAACCTGATGTGCGAGCAGGGTGACGACAACGAGGTCGTAAGCGATCTCCTCATCAAGCCGATCGGCCACACGGACGTTAACGCGCTCTCCCGTAGTCTTTACGATGCCTTCGTCGCGGACCAGCTGCTGCAAGCGAGCAGAACCTGGACGTGCGACAGCGGTAACGTCATGGCCGGCACGAGCTAACTGAAACGTAAATGCACTGCCGATCCCGCCGACACCAATGACCGCAATCCGCATTTTGACGGAAGAACGCATTTGGGTTTCACTTGTCATCCGTCTATCATCCCTTGAAGCGGCGGGACTGAACATAAGTTTAAGTCCAAATTTCATGCTGAGGAGTCCATTGATGCTTGAAGACTGGGTGTCGGACAGGAGCGACCCGCTCTCTGTAGCGCTCACGAAAATGAAGCTTCGCGCGTTTACCAACGTCGCGCTTGATGCTGGCGGAAGATGGGCCGTAGACTTCCCGGCGTACGCCGGCCTCACGCTGAATGTCGTGCAGAAGGGTGAGTGCTGGCTCTCCATCAAGGGCAACGCCCAGGTAGTTTGCCTGCGTGCAGGCGACTGCTTCCTCTTGACTGGCGGACGAGAGTTCACGCTCGCGACCGATCTCTCCTTGGGAAACCGGTTCCGAGCTGAGGAGGTCTTCCCTCAGGCCGAACAGGGTATCGCCCGCTGCAACGGAGGAGGGGACTTCTTTGTTTTCGGAATCTTCTTCCGATTTCAAGGTCATCTTTCCTCGCTGCTATGGAATAGGCTCCCCGCCATCATCCACGTGGATGGCAGTTCCGATCACGCTGCTGTACTGCGTGGGAGCTTGGATCGCTTCAATGCGGAGATACGAAGTGGGGGCGTTGGACGTTCTCTCATCCTGAGTCATCTAGCGCCGATCATGCTGCTGCAAACCTTGCGATACTATCTCGCTTTCTCACCCCAGGAGGAGAATTGGTTAGTTGCCCTTACTCACCCACGATTGGTAAAGGTGCTGGAAGCCATGCAGACTGACTACAAGCGGGACTGGTCCCTTGAGCAGCTTGCCAAAGTAGCAAACATGTCCCGTTCCAACTTTGCACTCACCTTCCAAAAGAAGGTAGGTGTTTCACCCATGGTGTACCTTATGAATTGGCGTATGCAGATAGCCTGTGAACTCCTTGAAGCCGGAGATCAGAACCTGGCTTTGATCGCCGGCGAAGTGGGCTATCGCTCGGAAAGTGCGTTCAGTACAGCTTTTACAAGGGCCGTGAAGTGTAGGCCTGGCAATTACCGGAGCCCGCGTACCCGGCATGAATCGCAGGCTTCATCTCGATTACCTGCAGCACGATCTATATCGTCTGCTCAGAAATGACCTGACCCGCATTCTCATCAGTCAAGATCGCAACATTGCGCTTATGTAGATCTCACCTGATAAAGTTCAGCATTTTCGGGCCAGAGCTCAGAAAGTGTGGGTCAGCATGCCAGTCTGCGCCTCGTAGACTCAGGTTTAGATTGACATAGTTCTCGCACATCACGGCCAGAGTCGGCGTAGTCATCTCCGTAAAGCTGGATTGCCGGGAAGCAGGGAAGCGTTCACGCCTGTGTGTTCAAGCCGGCATCGCCGTTGCCCGGCGCGGCAGGCAGCACACCCGCCGTGATGCGTAGTTCGGCCAGACTCACTTTTTGTTCCGTCTTCATTCATCACTGCCCGCCGAGCAGCATGCCGATCGCGGCGGCGAGCAGACCCGCCTGCAGCTGCGGGTGATTGGCGTTCAAAGACGCGGCCAGACCGGCGTAGTCCACCCGGGCCTGATCGAGATCGCTCTGGAGACGATGGTCCAGCCCCTCGCTCTCGTCGGGCAGCAGGTC
>CAXTRZ010000334.1:0-610 GCA_964246715.1 uncultured Acidobacteriaceae bacterium
GGTTGCAGGTACCGGTGAACGAGGTGGGTTGCGGATATGGGTGAACGAGGTGGGTTAAGGGTACGGGTGAAGGACGGGCGTTAGGTATGGGTGACTTGCTCTAGGATTGAGACGCGAGGAGTTTGGGTATGAGGGGTTTGGTTTTGGCGGTGATGCTGGGGGTGGGTGTGGTCGCGCAGGGACAGCGGGCGGCGATACCGCCGGTGGAGACGCAGGCAGGGCCGCCGCACAGGACAAGGCTGATTTTGAAGGATGGAACGTACCAGATGGTGCGGAGCTACAAGCTGGTAGGGGATCGGGTGCAATATGTCAGCGCGGAGCGGGGGGGCGAGACGGAGGAGATTCCGGTGGCGCTGGTGGATTTGGACGCGACCAGGAAATGGGAGAAGCAGCATCTGGCGCAGATTGATCCAGAGGGCCAGGCGGCGCAGGGTCCGCCGGTGATCGATCCGGAGCTGGCCAAGGAGGAGGCGGACCGGGCGGCGATTACGCCGGAGGTGGCTCCGGACCTGCGGCTGCCGGCGGAGCTGAGCCTGGTGGCGCTGGATACGTGGCACGGCGGGCCGGAGTTGGTTCCGCTGAATCAGCAGCAGACGGATCTGAATAAGGA
>CAXTRZ010000334.1:620-3284 GCA_964246715.1 uncultured Acidobacteriaceae bacterium
GAATAAGGAGACGGGGCATGGGGTGCTACGGGGGATTGTCAGTCCGCACTCGGCGGCGCACCAGGTGGTGCAATTGAAGGGCGAGAGGGCGGATGTGCAGCTGCATGTGAGCGATCCGGCGATGTATGTGCGGCTGGACGATGCGCAGGTGTCCAGCGGACAGGCGATGACGGTGGATACGCATGGGGCGAATGCGTCGGGGATGGGACGGAAGAGTACGGAGCCGGGAGAGTATGTGGTGGTGCGGGTGGATGTGCGGCAGGATGCGCGGATGGTGACGAGTTTTCAGGCGAGTCTGCTGGGAGAGAGGCGGCAGGCGGATGTGACGGAGACGACCGTGACCACGCTGCCGGGCGGGCATTGGGCAAAGATTGTGCCGAAGGAGAATCTTCTGATTGGCGAGTATGCGCTGGTGGAGGTGCTGGGAGAGAAGGAGATCAATTTGGGAGTGTGGGACTTTGGGGTGCATCCGACGGCGCCGGAGAACCGGGAGGTGGTGCGGCCGGAGAAGAAACGGCCGGTGACGCTGGAGAAGAGACGGCCTGAATAGAGGCGTGTCCTCCCGGACGGGGCCGCTACGCGCGGGGCGGGCACTTCGTGCCATGTGGGTTTGTCGTGGAGGGAACGGCTGTCAGGCGCTCGCGTTGCTCGTGAGGAAGATGGTTAGCGGCTGCTGTTATCTGCGGCCGACGGCGCGGCGCTCGCTGGAGACGGGCTTGCCGGCGGGCATGAGGCGGCCATGGCCCATGACGGCGACGTCGTCGCGGCTGGTGTTCTTGACCTCGTACATCATGGAGTCAGCTGAGCGCATGATGGCGTGGACGGTGACGCCGTCCTCCGGGAATGTGGCGAGGCCGAAGGAGCCGGAGATGTGCAGGCCGTAGCCTTCGCCTTCAAGGAAGCTGGCGTCGCGGAGGCCCTGGCAGAGGTTGGCGGTGATCTCGGTGGCGGCGGCTTTGCCGGTGTTGGGAAGGAGAACGACGAACTCGTCGCCGCCATAGCGGAAGGCGGCGTTGTCCGGGCCGGCGAGGCGGCCGATGAGGTTGCCGACTTCGGCGAGGAGGCGGCTGCCGACGAGGTGGCCGTAGGTGTCGTTGACGCTCTTGAAGTAGTCGAGGTCGATGAAGACGAGCGAGAAGGGCACGGGGCGGGTTTGGCTGCCGGATAGGCCGCGCTCCTGACCACGCTCCTGGATACGCTCCTGGGCACGCTCCTGCACACGCTCTGGGGTGGTGAGGGCGACTTGCTCTTCGAGCATGGAGTAGAGGCGTCGGGAGTTGAAGAGGCCGGTGCAGTCGTCCGTGATGGAGAGCTCCTGGATGAGCTTGACGGAGCGGGAGTTCTGGATGGCAATGGCGGCGTAGTCGCAGAGGATGCGAAGGAAGGAGATGGAGTACTCGGAGAGGAGATCCAGCTTGGAGTTGAGGAGCTGGATAACGCCGAGGGTGTTTTCTCCGGAGCGGATGGGGACGCAGGCGATGGAGGCGATGCGGAGGTCGGGGTGGCTGCGGGAGAAGGCGGCCCAGTGGGGGTCGAGCGAGACGTCCGGCACGACGAGGGGGTTGCCGGTGGCGGCGACCCATCCGGCGACGCCCTGGCCAAGGGGGACGCGAAGGCCCTTGAGCGAGGAGGCGTCTTCACCGACGGCGATGGCGTAGTAGAGGTCCTGGCGGGCCTGGTCGATCATGAGGAGCGACCAGCGCTCCGGGCCGAAGAAGTTGGCCATCTTATCCATGATGGCGAGGAGGATCTCTTCGAGTTCAAGCGAGGTGGTGAGGGTGCGGGCGACATCGTGGAAGACGCGCAGATGATCCATCTGGCGGCTTTCGATGACCTCGAATTGGCGGCGTTCTCTCACTCGGAACAGTGAACCCAGAAGAATGACTGAATCATCAAGATAACTCACTTTGGTACCCATAGGAGAGTGGGTACCACGGAAGTTGCAGCGGGCGAAGGCGATGGATCGGCGGGCAGTGAAGGCGAGCGGGCGTAGATACGTTAGCCGCCGATGTGGACCATGGAGCGAGAGGGCTTTTCGAAGCCGGGCTCGCCGATGTGATGGCGGGCCTCCTTACGCTGGATGATCTGATGCATATAGGCGCGGAGGTCGTCGTCGGAGGCTCCGCGGCGAAGGCGGCCGTAGAGGTCGTGATCGGTTTGGGAGAAGAGGCAGGTGCGGATTTTGCCGTCTGAGGTAAGGCGGACGCGGGAGCAGTGGCCGCAGAAGGGGCGGGAGACGGGGGCGATGATGCCGATCTCACCACGACCGTCAGCGAAGGTGTAACGGCGAGCGGTCTCGCTGGCGGCGTTGGGGGGCAGGGCGACGAGGCCGCCGAGGTCTGGGCGGCGATGGGCTTCGAGGCGAGCGACGATCTCGTCCAAGGTGACGACGGCATCCGGGGACCAGCGGCGGGCGGTGGCTGCAGGGTCGGGAGCAGAGGCTTCTTCAAGGGGCATCCACTCGATGAAGCGAACGATGACGTTCTCCTGGCGGGAGAACTCGGCGAAGGACTCGATTTGAGTGTCGTTGAAGCCGCGAAGGAGGACGCAGTTGACCTTGACGGGGCCGAGGCCGGCGGCAGCGGCGGCGCGGATGCCGGCGAGGACCCGGTCGAAGGAGCGGGGGACGCGAGTGATCGCGGTGAAGGTGGCGGTGACCAGGCT
>CAXTRZ010000335.1:0-1406 GCA_964246715.1 uncultured Acidobacteriaceae bacterium
CTGCTTCACCAGCGCCTCCGCGTTGCGAAGCTGCGCCTCATCCGCCAATACCCGCAAGTACAGCCCGCCCACCGCCAGCACCGCCCCGCCGCGCACATTCAGCGTGTTCTGCCGCGTCGCGTCGGTCGCCTTCTTGCTCGCCCGGTAGAGGTAAATCGCCGGCAAATTGAACAGCGGCTGCGAGAGCGTCAACTGCGCACTCGTCGTATTCACCTTCACAATCGTGCTAAAGGTGGAGGCGTTGAACCCCGGAAGATTGATCCCCGCAAGCAAACTCTGTTTGAAGCCCATCGCCGCCAGGTTGATCTCCTGAGTCTGGGTGTATCCCTTGAACGCAAGCGTCGGCAGCAACGCATTCTCCGCGGTCAGGATTGAGCCCCGTACATATCTCTCCTGCTCGCCCTGCACGATGACCTGCGTATTCCCCTTCACTCCCATCGCAATCGCATCATCCAGCTTCAGCGGCATCGCCCCCGGCGTCTCCCGCTTCACCGCCACGCCGTTCGGAAGCTGCAGCGGCCCCATCGCCACAGTGGCCTGCAGCACCGCGCTCGGAGCCGCCGGAAGGTCGGACTGCGCGGCCGCGACACCCAGCGCCAGGCCACACGCCATCATGGCCGCACTACGCGACGTTCTACTCTTTCGCGGGCGTGAAAATCCACACTCACATCCCTGCGTGCGCGCGCGCACACCTGATTCCACACTTTTAGTCACTCCCATTAGAGTGCCACGTCCCCGCGCCGGTTGCGAAATCTCCCCTTCTAAATCCACTCGCGTCCGTCCCGCGCCCGCTTCCGGCTAAAATAGCCAAAGGAATCCTTATGCGTCTTGCCCTCATAACCCGTCGCGCCGCCCTCGTCTCCGCCGCTCTCGCTGTCGCCCTCGTGGCGTCTCCCCTCGCGGCTCGCGCCCAAAGAGCTCTGCCCGCAGGCAGCGGCGACACCTTCCGCGACACCTCTGTCCTCAAGCTCCCCGCCGGCGAACGCGCGGAGATCTTCGAGTTCGAGGATCTCGAGTGCCCCGCCTGCTCGCATGCCTTCCCCATCGTCCACACCGCCGTCGAGCACTACAAGATCCCGCTCGTCCGCCACGACTTTCCCCTGCCCCAACACCTCTGGAGCCGCGACGCCGCCATCACCGCCCGCTACCTCCAGGACAAGGTCTCCCCTGCCGTCGCCGAGCAGTTCCGCCGCGACGTCTTTGCCAATCAGAACTCCATCGCCAGCAAGGACGATCTGAACAACTTCACCCGCAAGTGGTTCCAAGGCCACGGGCAGCAGATACCCTTCGTCATGGATCCCAACGGCCTCTTCGCCGCGGAGGTCCAGGCCGACTACCGCCTCGGCGAGCGCATCGGCCTCATGCACACTCCCAGTATCTTCGTCCTCTCCCGCGGCGGCTGGACC
>CAXTRZ010000335.1:1416-3243 GCA_964246715.1 uncultured Acidobacteriaceae bacterium
CTGTACACCGCCAGTGACCACGCCCTCGCGCAGGCCCCGCCCCCGGCCACCACCGCCCACAACAACGTCAAAAAGCCCGCCACCAAGCAGAACTAGCGCGTAGCGCTGGTATGTCTGCGCAAGGGTGTGGCTCAGCCACGCCCTCTTTCAGTCCCAAAAGCGACACACATCGAAAACCATCCGCTTTCTGCATCGAACGTTCCCCGCAGACATCTGGAACTACGAACAGGAGAGTGGATGGCGGAGGCAACAAACGCAAACTGGAAGCCCAGGGTCAATCCCTGGCTGATCGCGTGTACCGTCGCGCTTGCGGCTTTCATGGAGGTGCTTGACACCTCCATCGCCAACGTCGCCCTCCCGCACATCGCCGGCAACCTCGGCGCCAGCGAAGATCAGGGTACTTGGGTCCTGACCAGTTACCTCGTCTCTAACGCCATCGTCCTGCCCGCCGGCGCCTGGGCCTCCTCCGTCATTGGCCGCAAAACCTTCTTTCTCTCCTGCATCACCCTCTTCGTCGTTGCCAGCTTCATGTGCGGCATCGCACCCTCGTTGCCCATCCTGCTCTTGGCCCGCATCATCCAGGGCATCGGCGGCGGCGGCCTGCAGCCCATGGCGCAAGCCATCATGGCGGATAGCTTCGACGAAAAACGCCGCGGCCAAGCCTTCGCCCTCTATGGCCTCGTGGCCGTCCTCGCCCCCAGCATCGGCCCCACCCTCGGCGGCTGGATCACCGACAACTACTCCTGGCGCTGGATCTTTTACATCAACGTCCCCGTCGGCATCCTCGCCTTCATCATGGTCACGCGCTTCGTGGACGATCCCCCCTGGATCAAGGCCGACCGCGCCAACCTCCGCAAGCTGGACTACATCGGCCTCGGCCTCCTCACCCTCGCCATGGGCGGCCTCCAGATCATGCTGGACAAGGGTGAAGAGAACGCCTGGTTCGCCTCCAACTTCATCCGGTTCTTCGGCGCCATGTTCGTCCTCGGCATCATCGGCCTCATCTGGTGGGAGTGGAACAACAAGGCCCCCATCATGAACCTGCGCCTTTTCAAGTTCAAGAACTTCGCCATCTGCTGCCTTCTCATGGCACTCGTGGGCGGTGTCCTCAACGCCAGCACCGTCCTGCAGCCGCAGTTCATGCAGCAGTTGCTCGGATACACCGCGACCATCGCCGGCATGGCCCTTACCGGAGGAGGCATCGCTCTCGTCATCGTCATGCCGCTCGCCGGCATCGCTACGGGCAAGTTCCCCGCGCGCAACCTGGCCGCCCTCGGCTTCACCTGCTTCGCCGTCGCGTTCTGGTGGAACTCCATCACCATCAACCTGGGCCTCTCCTTCGGCTATAACGCCTTTCTGCGCGTCATCCTGATGCTGCCCATTCCCTTCTGCTTCATCTCCATCACCAACGCGGCCTACGTTGGCCTGCCACGCGAGGCCTCCAACCAGGTCTCCGGCATCATCAACTTCGTTCGCAACGTCGGCGGCAGCATCTTCATCGCGCTCACCGGCGCCGAGGTCACCAACCGCAGCCTCTTCCACCAGGCCCGCCTGCAGAACGCCATGCAGCCCGGCTCTGAGGGATACATGGCCGCCTTCAACGCCATGAAGAGTGCCTTCACCGCCTCCACCGGAAACTCCACTGACGCCGCTACCATGGCGCAGGCCACCATCTACAACCAGCTGCAGGCCCAGGCCGCCACCCTCGCCTACCAGGACGTTTATCGTCTGCTCTGCTACATGACCATCGGCATGGTCTTCTGTGCCTTCCTCCTCAGCAAAAACCGCCCTGGTCAAGGCGCTCCCGCCGGCGCCGCCCACTAATAC
>CAXTRZ010000336.1:0-3243 GCA_964246715.1 uncultured Acidobacteriaceae bacterium
CGAGGCCCTGGGCTTCGACGAAGTGGCCGATGCGGACCTTGTCCATGACGGGGATAGAGACCGCGTACTGGATGGCCGTGATCATGCCGGGGTGAGACATGCGGGCGACGCCGCCGGTGGCGCGGATCATGGCGGGGACGCGCTCAAGGGCCATGACGGCGACGGCGCCGGCTTTCTCGGCGATGATGGCCTGATCGACGTCCATGACGTCCATGATGACGCCGCCCTTGAGCATCTCGGCGAGGCCGGTCTTGAGGCGGAGGCCATTGGAATTTCCGTTGTGGTTTGGATTTGCCATAAGGTGGATCTCCTTGCGTGAGCTCCGACGGAAGAGGAGGAGCTGATCGTGGGCTGGATAGGCCGGAAACTTGAGTTTAGCAGCTTCGCTGGAAGGGGATCGGTTACGCAGCTTGGGTGTGGCGCAGAGCGTTTTTGAGGATCGCTTTGTTTTCGCTTTTTGTTCGCTTATAATGGATTCATGCAGAAGCTTCCGCAGGTCAGTTGGATGTTTATCGATATTAATGCTTATTTTGCGACAGTGGAGCAGCAGGAGAGGCCGGAGCTGCGGGGACAGCCGATTGGGATTGTGCCGGTGGATGCGGAGTCGACGTGCTGTATTGCGGTGAGTTATGAGGCGAAGGCGCATGGAATCCGGACGGGGCTGAGGGTCTCCGCGGCGCGTGTGCTGTGTCCGCATCTGCAGTTGGTGCTGGCGCGACCGCGGCTGTATGTGGAGTATCACCACCGGATCAAGGCGGCGATCGAACGCTGCGTGCCGGTGCAGCAGGCGATGTCCTGCGATGAGTTTGCGTGCAGGCTGATAGGGCGTGAGTGCGAGGTGGAACGTGCGGTCGCGATGGCCGGGGCGGTGAAGGAGGAGATTCGCAGGGTGGGCCGGACGATACGGTGTTCGATCGGGCTTGGCCCAAACCGCTTGCTGGCGAAGATTGCGGGAGAGATGCAGAAGCCGAACGGCTTGACGGTGCTGGAGCGTCAAGGGCTTCCGCACAGCTTGTATGGGCTGGAACTGCATAGCGTTCCCGGAATTGGAAGGCGGATGGAGCGCAGAGTCCGTGCTGCGGGTGTTTGCACGGTGGAGCAGCTTTGCGGGCTTTCGCGCGATGCGATGCATCGTTTGTGGGGTGGCGTATGGGGAGACAGGATGTGGCTTTGGCTTCAGGGAGAGGACTTTCTGGAGCCTCCCCCGCCGAAGGCACCGCAGAGCCTGATGCGGCAGCATATTCTACCGCCGAACTGCCGTACGTATGAACGAGGCCGGGCTGTGGCGATTAAGCTGCTGCACTCAACGGCGCGGAAGATGAGAACGCACGGGCTATGGGCGAGCGGGATGTACCTGCAGATTGGGTATATGGGCAAGAGATACGCCTACGACGCCCATGTGCCTCTGGTGAGCTGCCAAGACCCATACATCCTGCAGTCGCACATGATCGACCTGTGGAACAGCTCGCCTTCCGCTCAGCGTCCGGCCGATTTGACGGTGGCGCTGACAGGCTTGACGAGTGAGCCGCCGACGGGGCTGTTTGAGACGGCTCCGGACGCGAGGAGCAGGGTCGCTTCGTCGGTAGATGGCCTGAACGCCAGATTTGGCCTGAACACAGTTTACTTTGGATCGATCCACGATGTACGAAAGGAGGCTCCGACGCGAGTGTCGTTTGGACCGCCGCCTGCATTGAGTGAGTTCAAGGACACGGCTGACCCGGAGAACTGGTAAAAGGCCGTTGTAAAGAGACATCTGAGGGGGAATCAGCTTGACGGAGGATTTCGTGCATGAAATACAGGTTTCAAACGTAAACCTGTGTGAGGGATAATGGCGACGACAGCGGCGATGGTGCGGCCAAAGGTAACGACGCGGCGGTATGACGATCCGTTTTTTGTGGGGATGGCGCTGGCGATCCTGGCAACAGTGGTGCTGGGGTTTGGTCCGACGTATTTCTATCGCGGGGCGGTTCTGGCGAAGCTGCCGAGCGTGCTGGTGCATGTGCATGGAGCGATCTTTTCCAGCTGGGTCATTCTTTATGTGGTGCAGAACGTACTGGTGGCAATGAAGAAGATCAAGTGGCATCGGACGCTGGGAACATGTGGTGGAGTGCTGGCGGGGCTGATGGTGGTACTGGGTTGGGCGACAACGGTCGAGAACGTGCGGCGTGGAGCGACGCCTCCGATCTTTACGGCGGGGGAGTTCCTGGTCCTTAACTGCTGGGGCGTGACGCTGTTTGCGTTGCTGGTGGGATGGGCGATTCTGAAGCGGAACGAGGGACCGGCGCACAAGCGGATCATGCTGCTGGCAACAGTGGGAATTCTGCCGCCCGCAATCACCCGGTTTCAGTTGCTGATGCATTGGCCGGGATTCGCGGTACTACTATGGATGCTGGCGATGGCTCTGCCGCTGGTGTTTTTCGATGTGTGGACGAGGAAGAGGCCGCACTACGCGACGCTGATCACGTTTGTGCTGATCTTCTCCGTGCGGCCAACCTCCATCGCGCTGGGGCATACGGCGTGGATGCAGGGGATTGTGGCGCGGTTGATAGGGCATGCTTAAGGCTCAGGCGAGGTCTCGGTCTGGAGCGGGGCGGCCGGGGATGAGGCTGGGGTCGATGGCGAGGAAGAGGCCTTTGGCCTGAGCGAGCAAGGTGCCGTTCGGGTGGTGGAGGGTGGCAGAGTGGAAGAGCTTGCGGCCTTCGCGGCGGAGGTGGCGTCCGGTTAAGGTGAGAGGGGTAAAGAGCGGGCTGGGGCGGAGGTAGTCGACCTCAAGGTTGCGGGTCATGGCGAGGACTTCAAGGGGACGGTTGAGCTTGGACATGGCCTCGTCCATGAGGGTGGCGATGATGCCGCCGTGGATGTGTCCGGGAGGGCCTTCGTGGAGGCGGGTGAGGTTGACGGTGGCGGTTGCGGTGATCTGCGCGAGGTCTTGATCTGCTTGAGCGATGGCAATGGTAAAGGCGAGGTGGAGGCCTTCGGGGTTGTCTGGGCCACAGCCAAAGCAGTGGTTGGTTTGTTCGTCGACTGTAGGGGTATGGGATTCGGAGGGCACGGACTGAGGATAACCCGGCGGTTAGAATTCTGGGCAGAGGTGCTTGCAATGCGGGTTGAAGGTACGGGTGCGGTACCGATGTTCCATGTGTACGATGTACCGACGGCGGTGGCGTTCTATCGCGATAGGTTGGGGTTTGAGGTGGTGATGACCTCGCCGCCGTTTACGGATGCAAAGGACGACTATGGATG
>CAXTRZ010000337.1:0-3242 GCA_964246715.1 uncultured Acidobacteriaceae bacterium
TCCCGGAGGAGTTTAGAGGAGGTCTTCGGGGGGGAGGTTGGAGAAGTCAAGGGTGAGGTCATCAGTCGAGTTTGCGGGGGCAGGTTGGGGTTTAGAAGGGGTGGTGATGACGGCGAGGAGTTGGAGGGCGGTGATGGCGGTGCGTGGAACGTAGAGGCGCTGGGTGTTGGAACGGATGTCGGGAGGGATGAGGAAGAGGCCGCGATCCTGGATGAGGGTGTCGAGGAGGGAGAGATCGAGTGGGGCGAGGCCTTCTAGGATATCGCCAGGAGCGAAGGTGAGCCGGAGCCAAAGACCTTCCGTGCGAGGGCGGGCGAGGAAGGTGCGGCGGAGGAGGTTCTCCGGGTTGCGGGGATCGGAGAGGTTGAAGTCGCGGACATAGGCGATGGTGCGGATCTCAGCAAGGGGGATGGATTGGGTATGGGCGGAGAGGTCGAGGAGGTCAACGGCGTCCATGGTTTGGGGCGTGAGAATGTCCGAGAGCGGGAGGTAGCCGGCGTGGAGTTTTCCGGTGAGGGTCCGGACTAGGACTTTTTTTCGCATGGAAGGCTGTATGAAGCGGGAAGGACAGTGAGGCAGTCAGGACGACTGCATGGAGACAGGCCGGATTGTCGCATGAATTGATAAAAATAGCAGCGAGAAAGGTGCAAAAGCAGTAGTCAAGGAGATGCGGTTGTGTTACATTTGGCCTTTGTGCCAGGCCTTGATGGTGAGTGTATCTTATTCATTCTACATGGTTATGGACTCCGGGAGACCGGTCTGGAGCGTGCGCAGAGGGATGGCCGACTATATCTACCTTTTGGAACATCGTCTTTCAGCCGGGCAGCGAAACGCGCTGAAGCTGGTTCGTGAGATTGCCAAGGCGAAGAGTCTGACCGTGTTCCTGGTGGGTGGCGCGGTGCGGGACCTGACGAGCGGATCGCCGGTGCGCGATCTGGATGTTGTGGTTCAGGGAAATGCACTTAAGTTGAAGAAAGACGTGGAGAAGGCTGGGGCTGTCGTGACCGGCGAGTTGGAGGCTGGGCAGGCGTTGTTCCTGCGCTTTCCGGGAAGTGTTCGGATGGAGTTTGGGAGCACGTTGAGCGTGACCTTCCCGAAGCCGGGCAAGCCGGTGACGAAGCCGGCGACGATCCTGGACGACCTGAGGCGGCGGGACTTCACGGCGAATGCGATGGCGATCTCATTGAACGAGGGATCGTACGGGCTGCTGATGGACCCGCTGAACGGGGTTGCGGATATCGAGAACCGGGAACTGCGGCTGGTGAGCAACTACGGGTTCATTGAGGACCCGGTGCGGATGGTGCGGGCGGCGCGGCTGATGGCGCGGTTGGGCTGGGCGCTCGA
Source organism: uncultured Acidobacteriaceae bacterium (assembly GCA_964246715.1). Taxonomy (GTDB): domain Bacteria; phylum Acidobacteriota; class Terriglobia; order Terriglobales; family Acidobacteriaceae; genus Edaphobacter. Next base: position 1,345 of record CAXTRZ010000337.1, read on the forward strand.
TGAGAAGACGCAGACGCGGTACGAGAATGGAGTCAACGAAGGGTATATCTCCGCGCTGAGCGAGTTTCAGCGGGGGTATGAGACGGAAGAGATCGTCCAAGAGGAGGATCCGCTGCGGGTGCTGAAGCGGCTGGAGGCTGAGGGGTGGATGAAGCACCTGGCTCCATACTGGACGAGCGCCAAGGTAAATACGGCGGAGCTGGACCGGCTGCGAGACGTGCAGACGCAGTTGCAGATGCAGGGAATCCATCCGGAGACGGGGGCGGCGAACTTTCCGCTGCTGACGTCGAAGCTAAGCGCGAGGGAGGTCGCGGAGCTGAAGAAGGGGTTTCCGCGGCAGGGGTTTGTGGCTGAGATCGAAGGGTTGGAGGGCGAGGCGAAGGAGTTTGCGGCGATGCTGGCTGGGAAGGGCGCGGCCGCGGCGAGCGATGCGTGGAAGCTGATTACGTCAGCCAAGCCGGAGGCGGTGCTTTGGACGGCTTACTCCAGCAAGAGCGCGCCAGTGCAGGCGAAGCTGAAGAGTTTTGCTACGGAGTGGCCGCAGGCACGGACGAAGATCCCGTATACGACGCTGCAGGAGATGCGGATTACGCCAGAGCTTCCGGGGTATGACGAGCTGCTGGAGAGGCTGTTCTTCGCACTGATGGATGGGAAGCTGGGAACGGCGGAGGAGATGAAGGCGTTCCTGGAGCCGTATTCGCCGCCGGCTCCGCCGCCGCCGGTGAGCATGCGGCGTCCGCGGGCTGCAAAGAAGGAGGCGAAGGGGGGCAAGGGACGGGCGAAGAAGCCGGCGAAGGCGGAGGAGGATGAGCTCGATCCAGAGGTGATGGAGGAGCTGGAGGCGGCGCTGCCGGCCGACGAGGATGAGGAGGCCGAGGAGGTTGCGGCGGTGGATCTGGATGTGGATCTGGATCAAGCCGGGGACGATGACAGCGAGGATGAGGTGGAAAGAGAGGATGTGCCTACCTCGAAGCCCGCCAAGGCGGTTGCAGCCAAGGCTGCAGCACCGGTGAAGGCTGCGTCTGTTTCCGCGGCTCCTGCTGTGAAGGCTCCGGCAAAGGTCGCAAGTCAGGCAGCTCCGGCGAAGGCAGCCCCGGCGAAGGCTGCTCCGGCCAAAGCTGCGGCAAAGAAGGGTGCCGCGATTCCGGCTCCGGCGAAGCAAGCCGCTCCCGCCGCGGTGAAGAAGGCACCGGTTCCGGCAAAGAAGGCCATCGCCGCGAAGAAGACTGCTCCGGCTGCGGCGAAGAAGACGCCGGTCAAGGCGAGTATCGGGAAGAAGGCTGCTCCTGCTCCCGCGAAGAAGACGGCTGCGAAGGCGGCCTCGGCAAAGAAGAGTGCGGCTACGGCAAAGAAGGTTGCGAAGCGGAGATAGTACGGAGGGGCGCATGATGGGCGGCGGTCTCGCGAGGTTTGCGGGCTGCCGCCCTTCTCTTTGGGCGGGTAGAGCGCATCCTAACTGACAGAGGTGAACGATGGTCATTGCGGTGTTGTTGGGGTCGGTGCGGTCAGACAGAATTGGGGAGCGGGTGGCGAAGTGGGTCTATGCGGAACTGGAGAAGCGGGGGCACGAGGCGGTGATCGTGGACCCGATGAAGCTGGATCTGCCGATGCTGGACCGGGTGTGGACGGAGATAAAGGACGAGGAGCCGGGTGGAAAGCATGCCGAGCTGAAGGCGAAGCTGGAGCCGTTGGCGGAGCTGTACGAACGGGCGGATGGATTCGCGATTGTCTCCGCCGAGTACAACCATACGGCGCCGCCGGCGCTGATTAACCTGATCGATTATTTTCTGGAGCCGTATTTGTACAAGCCGTCGGGGATCGTCTGCTACTCGGTGGCTCCGTATGGCGGGGTGAGGGCGGCGATGGGGCTGCGCATGCTGCTGGCGGAGGTGGGTATG
>CAXTRZ010000338.1:0-3232 GCA_964246715.1 uncultured Acidobacteriaceae bacterium
CGCCCGCTCCGTCCCGCTCCCGCCCGACCGCGAAGTCCTCCACCTCCTCCCGCAGGAGTTCATCCTGGACGACCAGGGCGGCATCCATGACCCCATCGGCATGGTCGGCAACCGCCTGGAGGTCAACCTCCACCTCTCCACCTGCTCCGGCGGCATCGCCCAATCGGTCATCACCTGCGCCAACCGCGCCGGCCTGGAGGTTGAAGACACCGTCTACGAAGGCATCGCCGCCGCCGAAGCCGTCCTCTCGCCGGACGAGCGCGAACTCGGCACCTGCCTGGCCGATATCGGAGCCAGCACCACGGAAATCGCCGTCTTCTTCGAGGGCTCCATTGCCCACACCGCCGTCCTCCCCATCGGCGGCGACCATTTTACGAACGACCTGGCGGTCGGGCTGCATGTGAGTGTCGAAGAAGCCGAGCAGCTCAAGCGCCTCTACGGCAACTGCGTCGTCACCAGCGTCCCCCAACTTGCCGAGATCGAAGTCGGCGGCAGCATCGCCGGAGATCAGGCTGGCGCCGGTCAATCCTCTCGCCCCATCTCTTCGAGATCAGTTCGCCAGCGCTTTCTCGCCGAAATCCTCGAGCCCCGCGCCCGCGAGCTCTGCACCATGCTCCGCGACAATCTCCGCCAGGGCGGCGTGCTGGAGGCTCTCGGCGCCGGCTGCGTCTTTACCGGAGGCGGAGCGAACCTCATCGGCCTTCTGGACAACGCCGAATCCCTCCTTCGCGTTCCCGCCCGCATCGGCTTCCCCGTCCCTTTGAGCCGCATGCCGCCGGAGCTCGTTCAGCCCGAGTTCGCCGCTGCCATCGGCATGTTGCTCTACACCCACCGCACCCAGATTCGCCGCGCCGGAGAAGAACAAGGCCTCAAAGCCAAGCTAAGAAACATCTTTGCAGGATCGTTTTAGGCAAGAAATATGTCCTGCCGGATGGGCCCGCTACGCTCGGAGCGTTCACTTCGTGACATCTTTTGGCGGTCGGGCAGCATGATCAGCATCGGTCCGAACGTTGTTCGCCACATGCCAAGCATCGCTCGGACCTAAGCTCTCCCGTTGACCTGACCAGATCACCCGTCACGAAGTGACCGCTCGCCGCGTAGGCGACCCGTCCGGTAGGACAATGTCGTTATGCCTGAACCAATCCGTCTCGTCCTGGTAGCCGCCTTCGAGCCCGACTCCGGCCCCATTCCCGGCGAACTCACCCAATGGATTGCCAGCCACTCCCTTACGACCCGCCTCGATCTCCCCGCAGCCTACCGCCCCCTCTATACCGATAACGCCGGAACTTTGGCCCTCGTCACCGGCGTAGGCGCCGCCCGTGCCGCCGCCTCTGTCATGGCCCTTGGTCTCGACTCCCGCTTCGATCTAACCCGCGCCAACATCCTTATCACCGGCGTAGCCGGCATCAATCCCGCACAAGGCACCTTGGCCTCCGTCGTCCTCCCCGAATACATCGTCGAAGGCACCCTCACCCACGAACTCGACGCCCGCGAAATCCCTCAGAATGATCCCGCCTGGCCCGACGGCTTCGTCCCCATCGGCAAGTCACTCCCATACGAGCAGCCTCGCGCCTCCCGCTTCAACGGCGACGACGGCATTGTCTTCCGCCTCAACCCCTTCCTTGTCTCCTGGGCACACACCCTCACCGCAGACACCCTCCTCCTTGACACCCCCGGCCTTCTAACCCGCACCGAGCAATTCACCTCTCTGTTTCCTACTCCCCATTCCCTCTTCCCTGCGATCCTCCGCGGAGACGAACTTGCCTCCTCCACCTTTTTTCATGGCCGCCTCATGTCCGAGCGTGCCACCCGCCATGTCGCCTACCAGACAGAAGGGAAGGGCACCTACGCCATCACTGCCATGGAGGACTCCGGCATCCTCCAGTCGCTCACCTGGCTCACCGCCGCCGGTCGCGTGGACTTCAACCGCGTCCTCATCGTCCGCGGAGCCTCCAACTTCGACCAGCAGCGTCCCGGCCTCACCGCCGCCCAATCCCTCGCCGAGACCAAAGTCGCCACCTACTCCGCCTATCGGCCCGCCCTCGAAAACGCTCACCGCGTCGGCTCCCGCATCGCGAAGGCCCTACAGTCCCGTTGGGCCACCCTCCGGTAACTTTACAGGCGAGTACGAAGGTATAGGGTTCCTGCCGATCTCTGACGTGCTTGATACAAGCCTAAGTCATCTGCTTTGAATATTTTGCGTAATATCGTAGGGGGGAGGGGGTACTACTCTCCCGCATAGGCGCGATCTCGCCACTTCACCGCCCCACCTGTTACCCTTCGCCCCAGCGCATACCACTGGACTGAAAGCAAGAGCAGAATTCCAATGGGATGCAAAAGCGCCCCCCGCCAATTCTGCCGAAACCTCCACACCGCAATCCACCTCGGCACCCAAGCCGCGACGACTGCTATCACGTAAAGCGCCAGCTCAATGCTGCCCGTTGTTGTCTCTTTGAAATCAACACTCATTCCAAAGATCCCGCTCAGAACGATCATCGCCAAACCCGCAGCGAGAAATACCAGAATCACTAGAAACGGCAAGACCTGCCCCAGCAGGAGAGCCACCGAAACCGGCCCAATCCTCGCCGCAGCCCCAAGCCCTTCCGTCGCATTCTTGGCCAACCCGCTCCAAACCTGCTCCGCACTCTGATACATGCGACAAGTCGCCAGCTCCGTTAGATCAGCAAGATCCGTCCGGAATCCCGCCGTCCGGAACAGCCTCGGCAGCCGAAGCCCATCATGCATCGTCAGCCGGATCCCGGAGTGTCCGCCGCAGGCAAAGTAGCTCTCCCGCTTCACCATCAGAAACTGCCCGCAACCTGCCGCAAACGCCGGATCGGTCCCGCTACGCATCTTGCCCAGGGGCAGAAACCCCAGCAGCACAAAGTGGATCAGAGGCAGCAGCATCCACTCCATCCACGTCCCCGTCTGCTGCCGCGGAAACCCGCTCACCAGCCCATTTCCGCCGCGCTCCAGCAGCCCGCACATCCGCGCCACACACTCCGGCTCCAGCCGCACATCCGCATCCACAAAGCACAGCACAGGGTACTTGGCCACCCGCGCCAGAGCCCAGCATGCGTGCTGCTTCCCGTTCCACCCCGCCGGGAGGGGCGGCGCCTCCTCCAGCCTTATCCGGAAATCTTCGTCGGCAAGCCTTTGCACGATCTCCGCCGTCCCATCCTCCGACGCATCGTCCATCACCACAACCTCGAACTCACACCCGGTCGTAGCT
>CAXTRZ010000339.1:0-3226 GCA_964246715.1 uncultured Acidobacteriaceae bacterium
ATGAGGAGACGAGCCAGGAGTGTCTGGCAGTGGCGGAGGGGATGCATGCGTCACTCGGCGAGGATCTGCTGATTGGAACGAAAGCGGTGGCGGAGGCGACCGACGAGGAGGTGCAGCGGATGGGGAGGGTGGCGCTGCGGCGGGAGGCAGTGTTGACGGAGGTGACTGGATATCTGAATGGGCCGGCGCAGGCGGACTATCAAGATAAAAAATATGAGTAAGACTGTGTCAGATTATCTGCAACCTTTTCCACTATTCTGCGTCTGATGAGGTGTAGGGTGACGCGGAAGAGATCGCGAACCCTGCAAAACTTCAGAAGTGATGAGGAGAAATGCGATGACGACGATGACTCGATTTGTTCCGTTCCGTTCGGCGATGAGCGATGTAGCTGTATTGCAGAACCGGTTGAACTCGATCTTTCAGGATTTTGCGCGGCCAGAGGGTTCGGCGACGGAGAGCCTGGCGACGGGGAACTTCATTCCTGCCGTGGATATCTATGAGGATGAGCACAAGCTGATGCTGAAGCTGGAGGTTCCGGGCGTAAAGCAGAGCGATCTGGATATCCAGGTCGAGAACCAGACGCTGACGGTGCGGGGTGAGCGCAAGTTCGAGGCCGAGGAGAAGGAAGAGAACTTCCACCGGATCGAGCGGCGGTTCGGCAGCTTTGTGCGGAGCTTTACGCTGCCGCAGACGGTCGATGCCGCGGGCGTGACGGCGAAGTACGATGCTGGGGTGCTGGCGATTTCGCTTGCCAAGAAGGAGGCCGCGAAGCCGAAGCAGGTCAAGATTGAGATCGGCGGCGCGACGGCTTCACCTGAGGCGAAGCAGGTGGAAGCTTCGGCCCGGTAAGAAGCGAGTAAGGTGATTCTGTTGGCGGAGGGTCACGGTTTCGTGATCCTCCGCTATTTATTTAGAGGCGAGAGACAAGAGCAAGTGCGCCCTTGCGCCGAGCGAGCGGCGCTTCGCGCTGTGTTGGACCGCTTCGCGGTGTGTTTCAAGAAGGGTAAAGACTATGGCTATCAAGTGGGATCGGTTTACGGTGAAGTCGCAGGAGGCGGTGCAGTCCGCTGCAAGTCATGCCGCGGAGAACGGCAATCCGGAGGTGCTGCCGCTGCACCTGATAGCGGCGCTGCTGGAGGATCGCGAGGGAGTGGTGCTGCCGGTGCTGGAGCGCGTGGGCGTGCCGGTGGAGCAGATGTTGAGTGGGGTGAATGGGGCGATTGCGAAGCTGCCGAAGGTGCAGGGAGGTGGGCAGCCGGGGATGTCGCAGGCGCTGAACAAGGTGCTGGAGCAGGCATTCAAGGAGGCGGAGAACTTCAAGGATGAGTATTGCTCGACGGAGCATCTGCTGCTAGCCCTGGCGCAGGAGAAGAATGGGGTGGTGCGGGCTTCGCTGGCGGCGTTTGGGGCGACGCATGACGCGATTTTGAAAGCGCTGAGCGGGGTGCGGGGCAATACGCGGGTGACGGACCAGACGCCGGAGGGCAAGTTCCAGGCGCTGGAGAAGTATGCGAAGGATCTGACGGAGTTGGCTCGGCGGGGCAAGCTGGACCCGGTGATTGGGCGGGATGAGGAGATACGGCGGGTGGTGCAGGTGCTCTCGCGCAGGACGAAGAACAATCCGGTACTGATCGGCGAGCCGGGGGTGGGAAAGACGGCGATTGTGGAGGGGCTGGCTCGGCGGGTGGTCTCTGGCGATGTGCCGGAGAGTTTGAAGGATAAGCGGGTGGTGGCGCTGGATCTGGCGAGCATGATTGCCGGGGCTAAGTTTCGGGGGGAGTTTGAGGAACGGCTGAAGGCGGTGCTGAAGGAGATTGAGGACTCGAACGGAGAGGTGATCCTGTTCATCGACGAGCTGCACACGCTGGTGGGGGCGGGTGCGAGCGAAGGCGCGATGGACGCGAGCAACATGCTGAAGCCGGCGCTAGCGAGGGGCGGGTTGCGGGCGATCGGCGCGACGACGCTGAATGAGTATCGGAAGTACATCGAGAAGGATGCGGCGTTGGAGCGGCGCTTCCAGATTGTGTATGTGGGCGAGCCGAATGTGGAGGACACGGTCGCGATATTGCGTGGGCTGAAGGAGCGGGACGCGCGCCACCATAAGATTCGGATCAAGGATTCGGCGATTGTGGCGGCGGCGCCGTTGAGCCACCGGTATATCAGCGACCGGTTCTTGCCGGATAAGGCGATCGATCTGGTGGATGAGGCGGCGGCTGCGCTGGCGATCCAGATTGGGAGTGTGCCGGTGGAGATCGACGACCTGGAGCGGCGGGCGACGAGCCTAGAGATTGAGAAGCAGGCGCTGAAGCGGGAGACGGACTCGGCCAGTCAGGAACGGCTGGAGGAGGTGGAGCGCGAGCTGGCGGAGGTGCAGGAGAAGGCGAGCGGGCTCAGGGCCCGCTGGCAGACGGAGCGCGGGGCGATTGGGAAGATCGCGGAGCTGAAGGAGAAGCTGGAGGCGTTGCGGTTCCAGGCGGGCGAGGAGACGCGGAAGGGGAATCTTCAGCGTGCGGCCGAGCTGCAGTACGGGGAGATTCCGCAGCTCGAGCGGGAGTTGAAGACGCTGACGGAGGCGCAGGATGCGTTGGCGGGGACAGGAGAGCACCCCACCCTGCCCGGCGAAGAGCCGGCGGTCGAGGGTGGGGCGCCCAGGCCGTCGGTTCATCATGCGCGGATGCTGAAGGAGGAGGTGGACGAGGAGGATATTGCGGGGATCGTTTCGCGGTGGACGGGGATTCCTGTGTCCAAGATGCTGGAGGGCGAGGTGCAGAAGCTGGTGCAGATGGAGGATCGTCTGCGCGAGCGGGTGGTGGGTCAGGATGAGGCGCTTTCGGCTGTGGCGAACGCTATCCGGCGGTCGCGGGCGGGTTTATCCGATCCGAAGCGGCCGATCGGGAGCTTTATCTTCCTGGGGCCAACGGGCGTGGGCAAGACGGAGACGGCGCGTGCGTTGGCGGAGTTCCTGTTCGATGACGAGTCCGCGATGGTGCGGATCGACATGAGCGAGTATATGGAGAAGCACGCGGTGGCGCGGTTGATCGGCGCGCCTCCGGGGTACGTGGGGTACGACGAGGGCGGGCAGTTGACCGAGGCGGTGCGGCGGCGGCCTTACAGCGTTGTGCTGTTTGACGAGATCGAGAAGGCGCATCCGGATGTGTTCAACGTGCTGCTGCAGGTGCTGGACGATGGGCGGCTGACGGACTCGAAGGGCCGGACGGTGGACTTC
>CAXTRZ010000340.1:0-3220 GCA_964246715.1 uncultured Acidobacteriaceae bacterium
CGGGTAGACTCACGGGGACCATCGTACACGGGGGTGGAGGGACGTGCTTCACCACTGACAGTGATGGTGGGGAACGATGGTTAAGTGAATGGATATCGCGGGAAGAAGCAGCGACTGCGCATGGTGGAGGCCGGTCGGGAGTGTTGCAGATTTTGAGGAGAGCATTTGGGGTACTGGCATGGTGTTCCCATGACACTGTGTTTCGAGAATGACCAGTAAGGTGGGACCGGTTAACGAGAAGCCCGCCTCTCGTTACCTCCACAGGCGCTTCGCAGGCTACATGCTACTCTGTCCGGATCGATGGAGGACGAGCCCTTTGTCGCAGATGTGATTGGATGGTTCGCAACCGAGCTGCACCATCCGCAGGACAGCATGCGACAGATATACAGGTAAACTTTACAGATGAACTGTACATCTATTAGATTGTTTTTACGATGTCGAAGAACAGCGATCACAATGCCCAAGCGGAGTTGCTTCTCAGCTTAGGACTTCTGGTACGAAGGTTGAGAGCCGCTAGCCTTTCCCAGACGCGTGAGCTCTCCTCCACGCAGATGGCGGTGATCGCGCGGCTTGCGAAGGATGGACCAGCAACCATTTCCGATCTCGCTCGCGCGGAGAGCGTGAAACCTCAATCCATGGGAACTGCAATTGCGGCGCTTGAAAAGATGGGGATCGTTGCGCGGAATCCACATCCGAGCGATGGTCGCCAAGTTTTGATCGCGCTGAGCGCCAAGGGCAAAGCCGTGCGGGAGAATGCGCGCGATACGAAGCGGGCGTGGCTTGAGCAGGCGATGGCCAAGATTGGTAGGGAGGACAGGCAGATTCTCTATGCTGCCGGCGAGATCATCAAGCGACTGGTGGAGATATGAGGAAAGCCGATCGTGACCCAAGCAAGGCAAAACTCACCGACTCGGAGAGAGCATTTCCTTCCATGGGGCGAGCTTTACGGCACCGCAATTTCAGGCTCTTTTTCGTAGGGCAAGGCATTTCGGTCATTGGAACCTGGATGACGAAGCTGGCAACGAGTTGGCTGGTGTACCAGCTAACCCATTCGGCATTGCTTCTCGGAGTTGTGGGCTTTGCAGGCCAGATTCTCACCTTCCTGCTCGCTCCGTTCGCGGGCGTGTGGGTAGAACGCCTGGACCGTCGCAGGCTCCTGGTGTGGACACAAGCGGCGGCCGCATTGCAATCGCTCGCCATGGCTGTCCTGACGCTGACGCACAGAATGACGTTGTGGGAGGTAATTGCGCTCTCAACACTTCAAGGAGCCATCAATGCGTTTGACGCGCCCGCTCGGCAATCCTTTCTGGTCCAGATGGTGAACGACAAGACGGATCTCGGAAACGCCATCGCTCTTAATTCCTCCCTAAACAACAGTGCGCGCCTGATTGGGCCGGCGATTGGCGGCCTGGTTATAGGGATGTTTGGGGAGGGATGGTGCTTTGTGATTGATGGCGTCAGCTACTTCGCTGTGATCGCTTCGTTGCTGTCCATGCAGATTCGCATGATGGAGGCAAAGCCCGCGAAGGGCCGTATGTTCGAGCAGATGCGCGAGGGTTGGGATTACGTCCGCACCTTCCGGCCTATCCGGAACATTCTTCTGCTGTTTTCTCTGATCAGCCTCATGGGATGGCCCTACAGTGTGCTGTTGCCGATTTTTGCGAGCCATGTGTTGCATGGTGGGCCATATACACTCGGCTGGCTTACAGGAGCTTCAGGAGTAGGGGCTCTGATTTCGGCGATATCACTCGCCGTCAGGAAGTCAGTCTTTGGATTGCCGCGCATGATCCAGATGTCGGCGGCTCTTTTTGGCGTTGGCCTCATCCTCTTCGGCTTCTCGCATACCCTTTGGCTGTCTCTGCTGCTGATGGGGGTTGTTGGCTTTGGCATGATTCAGTGCGCGTCGGCAAGCAATACCGTGATCCAAACGCTGGTGCCGGAAGACAAGCGCGGACGGGTGATGGGCTACTACGTTATGGCCTTCGTAGGAGCAGCGCCATTCGGGAGCTTGTTGGCAGGGGGCCTCGCTCATTGGCTGGGAGCGCCTGCCGCAGTCATCACCACCGGTACGCTCTGCGTTGCTGGCTCCCTGTGGTTCCTGTTCGATCTGCCGCACATGTACGCGATCCTTCGGCCGCATTACCAGCAGCAAGGCTTGCTCGCGCTCGATCCGGCAAAGTTTGTTGTTGAAGCAGCCAAGTGAGATGCCGACGCACACACCTGCAACGAAGGAGAATCGTTATGCCTTGGTATGACTACATTGCCGCTTTCTTTGCTGGAGCGTTCCTCGCCAACGTTGTGCCTCATTTTGTGAACGGGGTTTCAGGTGACTCCTTCCCGACACCCTTCGCGAAGCCTCCTGGGAAAGGATTGTCGTCTCCAACAGTGAATGTGGTTTGGGCGCTCTTGAACTTGGTGATCGGCTATGTCTTGTTGTTGGCTGGGAAGGTCTTAAGCGGACAGCGTTTGGTACTTGTCGTCTTTTTTTCAGGAATCGCCGTAGTCAGCGTCATGGCAAGCAGGAACTTCGCAAGGAAAGACGTTGGTTAACAACGAAGAGGTTCGCCTCCAGGGACTGTTCAGGAAAGGAATGTCATGCCCCTCACTGTCATCGATAATATTGCGGCCTTGATCGTCATTGACCTGCAGAAAGGCCTTACGACCATACCCGTTGTTCACCCCATAGATGGAATCATCCAACGCTCCGCTCAACTGGCAGGTGCGTTCCGCGAGCGCGGCCTGCCTGTTGTTCTGGTCAATGTCGCAGGTGGCGCTCCAGGGCGAACGGACACGGCGCGTCCCCGGATGTCGATCCCGCCTGATTTCAGCGAGCTTGTTCCTGAATTAGGCCGGCACCCGGAGGACATCCTCATCACAAAGCATCGGGTAGGCGCGTTCCTTGGCGCGTCACTCGATGAGAAGCTGCGGCAGCGTGGCGTCACACAGGTCTTCTTGACGGGGATCGCAACGAGTAACAGCGTTGAGGCGACGGCGCGCAGCGCCTACGATCTCGGATACAACCTGGTGCTTGTCGTCGATGCGATTTCTGACCGCGACCCGGAGGCACACCGTCACAGCGTTGAGAAGATGTTCCCTCGGATCAGCGAACTGGATACCACTGACAATGTGCTGACACGCCTGCTCGCCGGCAATCAACGATGAACGGAGAGCCGTACCAAGAGCCAAAGATTCTTCGCTTTGTTCAAGATGACGGCAAGAT
>CAXTRZ010000341.1:0-2839 GCA_964246715.1 uncultured Acidobacteriaceae bacterium
CGGCCATACCGTCCTCATGCGCAAGCTGCGCCACTTCCAGCAGCTCGGCCACACCGTCATCTTCCTCATCGGCGACTCCACCGCCCTCATCGGCGACCCCACCGGCAAATCCCAAACCCGCAAGCAGCTGACCCAGGCCGAAATCGACGCCAACGCCGAAACCTACAAGCAGCAGGTCTTCCGCATCCTTGACGAATCCAAAACCGAAGTCCGCTATAACTCCGAGTGGCTCTCCAAACTCGGTTACGCCGACATGATCCGTCTCGCCGCCAAGGCCACCGTCAGCCAAATGCTCGAACGTGAAGACTTCCACGCCCGCTTCAACGCCGAAGAATCCATCAGCCTCCACGAGCTCCTCTACCCCCTCGCCCAGGGCTTCGACTCCGTCGCCCTCCACTGCGACGTCGAGCTCGGCGGCACCGACCAGAAGTTCAACCTGCTCATGGGCCGCAAGCTCCAGCGCGATGCCGGCCAGCCCCCTCAGATCGTCCTCATGACCCCCATCCTCGAAGGTCTCGACGGCGTCCAGAAGATGTCCAAATCCCTCGGCAACGCCGTCGGTGTCGAAGACTCGCCCTTTAGCATGTTCACCAAGCTCATGACCATCCCCGACGCCCTCATCGGCCGGTACTACACCTTCCTCACCGACGTCCTCCCCGCCGAGATCGCCGAGATCGAATCGCAGATCGCCTCCGGCGCACTCCATCCCATGCAGGCCAAGCGCGACCTCGCCCGTCTCATCACCGCCGGCTTCCACACCCCGGAGATCGCCGCCCACGCCGAAGAAAACTGGTCCAGGCAGTTCCAGCAGGGCGGCGTCTCGGACGACATCGAAGAGATCGGCATTGCCGCCGCAAGTATCGCTTCTCGATCCCTCGACGCTGAAATCTCACAATCCGTCCGAAATATAGGTTCCGGAATCGTGAGCGATTTTAACGTCGAAACCTCCGTAAGCGCTACAAAGCTACTGACTGCCGTTGGTCTTACGGCTTCCAACTCGGAAGCAACCCGTAAGCTTCGCGAGGGCGCCATCAAAATCAATGGCGAGGTTCACAAAGATCTCACTCTAGCCCTCGACAACCTTCCTGCAACCCTTACCCTTCGTCTGGGCAAGAAGGCCAAGCGAGCCATCATCACCTAAGCAGTTCTTTGTTTTTGATCCACGTGTTCCGTGTTCCTCCGCGGTCGGCGTTCACCGTTTTTTTCAGGTCCCGGACCCCGCCACAATACACATTGTGGGGAGTTGGCGCGAGACAGATACCGAGCACCAATGAAGCCTCGGACCGCAGCCACATTCACCAAAACACACCCAACTTTCGAGCTATACTGAATCCCACCCGAGCGCGGCAAACCGCCTCGGCTCCTCCGCTGAAAAGCGAGATCCAAGTTCTTCGATAGGTAAAACTCAATGGCTCTCAAGACTTCAAACGCCTCGACGGCACGGGTCGAAAGCTCCTTCAAGCAGCTCTCCACCGCGGCCCAGACCCTGCATGCTGCCTCGGACGACCTGCGCAAGGTCATCCGCCAGTTGGACGCCTCGCTCAAGAAGCTCGGCCTCGGCTTCCCCGCCTGGGTGCAGATCAGCGGAAGCTCGGATGAGACCACGTACTGGAACCGCGACCTCGGCTACGCTCGTGTCGGCGGCAAGTGGGGCCTCGCCCTGCGCGACGTCACCGGCAACCACATCGATCACGACGATGACTCCGAAGAGGTCTGGGCCTTCAATGATGCTCCCCGCGCCATGCGCATCGAAGCCGTAGGCAAAATCCCCGACCTGCTGGAGCGCCTGCTTCAGCAAACCGAGGAGACCACCAAAAAGCTTCAGTCCAAGATCGCCATGGCCGCCGACCTTGCCGCTGTCTTCGCCGATATGACCGGCGGCGCTCCCGCGCTGCCCGCCTGGACCGGACGGCACAACCTGGAAGGTGGACGTGAGATCGAAGGGAACGGTGCGGAAAAGCCGACATCGCACCACTTTCGCGAGAATGCGGCGGCTGTGGGATCACTACCGGTCGAGCGCAATCCCACGGGAGAGCGAGCTGTATCCGGAGAGCACAGCCTTCCGGCCGAGCGTCCGCTCCCGGTTGAGCGAGGAAATTGACGCAAGATTCCTCCGCAGTATGCTGTACGAACCCCTGCCCGGAAGCGCCGCCGTCATCCTCGTCCAACTCGGCATCATCGAGGAAGGTCAGGTCGAGGCGCTCGGGCAACGTACTTACGATGCAGAGTCGGGCCGTCTGTCCCTCGCCTTGGATGACGGTCGCACCGTCGAACTGGAGCGCGCCATGCATCTGCAATCCGAAGATGGCTATGCGGTGAGAATCCGTTCCCGCGCCGGGCAGACCATCAGCCGCAGCTTCATCCACATTGACCGCAACCTCGCCGTGCGCAACCTCCACAACGACCGCATGGTCTACATCGACGACATCGATGAGCCGGACAACCCGCCCACACCGGACTTCTCTCCCCTTGAAACTGCCGCCCATGCGCCCGCAGAGCAGCCCGCCGATGAGTTCCCCACCGCCTCCTCCATTTACGCGGCGAAAGAAACTCATCAAGAACCTCAACGGGAGGTCATCGCAAGGCACGAGGTGCCCGAACCTGTAGCCGAGTCCGAACCCGAACTTCACCCGGAAGCTGTCCTCGCTGCGGAAGCAACGATAACCGCCCCCGAGCCCACACCCGTCCTCTCTGGATTTTCCGGATTGACCCCGGAAGCCTCGGCCGCGTCCGAGTTCGTTCCCGAGCTGGCAACTGTCGAGCAAGCAGAAGTGGCCGCAGAAGAGCCTCTCGCGAGCGACGAATTGGCGGCCATTGCGCTCGCCGAACCCGAATCCGC
>CAXTRZ010000341.1:2849-3216 GCA_964246715.1 uncultured Acidobacteriaceae bacterium
CACCCGTCGTCCCATCCTCAGAGCTCGAGACACCCGAGCCCATCGAGACTCCCTCCGCCGCTGCCGCGCTCGAGGAACTCTCTCTCAGTGCGCCATCCGAGCCCAAGCCAGAAGAGCTCCAGCCCGCAGCCCTCGAAGCGGCGCCTAAGCCCGAGTTGGAACCCGAACAGGAGCCCAAGCCGCAGCCCGTCGACCCCCTTTACCTCCCGCTCTACGAGTCCCTCGCTCCCGAAGACGCCGCCCACTTCGACTTCATCGCCCAGACCGGCACCGTCCACACCTACGAGCACCGCGAGACCTTCCGCTACATCCACATCGACGCCCCCTCCGGCCTCTTCTACGACCAGACCCGCACCCCCATCAGCCG
>CAXTRZ010000342.1:0-3210 GCA_964246715.1 uncultured Acidobacteriaceae bacterium
GCCTCCGCCGCCTTGGCCGCCGCCGCCCTGGCCATCAGGGTCGCCGTGGGGGTTGGGTTGCTGTGGCAGGGGGCCGCGTTGCAGACCACGGGGAGTGCGCTTGGTGGATTGCTTGGGTAGCGACTCGGTGTTGATATTCACCACTGCGGGGCCCACCTGTTTGACGATCTGGGAAAAGCCATTGGAAAGCGTCACAGGGCTAGGAATAACGATGGGACGGGCGTCCGAGCTGTCAATCCGCTGCTGCTCCTTGCCGCTGACGTCGCGGGTCAGGATGGAGCCGGCGACGATGCCGGCCGTCAGGGTAGAAAGCAGGGTAAAAGACGTGGCGAGGCGGTGAGAGCGAAGGCGCGTGAACAGCCCAGGGGTCGTGCCAGGTGTTGTCGGGGATTGCATGAGTGCGTGTAACCTCGGTCTTTCCGTGTAAAGCGTCAGGGTGAAGCGGGTGACTCCAACGAGACTTCATAAGACTAACGCGGCGGAGCCGGTTCCGGTTGGAGTGGGAATGCAACCCACATATAGACGCTCATCCATGGGGAAAGGTTCTGGCCTGGCTGACCGGGTTTTGATGGGAGCATCCCGGCAAAGCCACGCATACCGGGCGATGAAGGGCCATCCAGGTAATCAATTCAGCCGACACCAAGGTAACTTTTACCCGTAAGCCATAATCATTGTGGTGGAAAGCCGTAAAACCCGCGCCAGACGTGGGCTTCACCACGGCCCATGGTTGCCAGTCGACCACGTTATCCATGCCGCTGCTTGCAATTCACCACCCGTTCACCACAGGCTGCACACGCATGGAGGCGGTGTATCGGGCAGCGATTGCGCGGCTAGAAGTCCTCGTCGTCGCCGATGGGCATACCAGGCGGCGCCTCAATCTGCTTAGCCGGGACGAACTTAGCGGAATCGCGCTGGAACTCGTTGATTCGACTGACCATGGCAGCCCGATGAATGGCCTCTGCAGGATCGCTTGGGGCGGCCTCTTTGGTCCATTGGCCGAGTAGGGCTTCGAGGTGAGAACGGGCGATGGCCCGCGCCTGCGACGAGGCCGCAGGATTCACCGCTAGCCCAAAGGTCCACTCCAGCCCACGGAATTCGACGGCGCGCTCGACTTCCGAGGACAGGGCGAGGCCACCTTCGGGACGCTCAGCGGTAGCCTTGGAGACGGCCTCAAGTACGTCGCGGAGCGAAGGGGCCTTGGAGGAGCGCATGTGATACTGGACGAGGCGGCTGGCGCGAGCGGGATCGAAGAGGACCTGGAAGGTGAGGTCCGCGGCCGACTCGGCGGTGGCGATGGGGTCGAAGGTCAGGCCGGTCTCCGAGGGGAAGGACTCACGGGTGCGAGGAGTGCCCGGAGGACGCGGTGGAAGGATGGCAAGGAGGGATTCAGGGAGAGTGAGGGTTTCAGGGCTGATGGTTTTGAGGACGGCGGCGAGGGCTTTCTCCTGCTCCTCCGGCGCGACGATGGTGGGGGCGGCGAGGTTATCGCCACGGAGGTTGTACTCGTAGTTCAGGCCACCGATGATCTTGATGGCGGCCTCCGCCTGGTAGCGATGGAGGAGGAAGAGGGGGACCAGGACGTCCTCCAACTGGGCCATAGGGACGCCGGGCTTGATGGCATTCTGGCCGAAGCGTTTAAGGGCGGCGGTGCGGATTTCAAGGATGCGGTTAAGTTCGTCGGCGGCGTCTGTGCCGTTGTCCCAGAGATGGGCTACGGGCGAGGCGGAGCCGAAGGGACGGGCGTCTTCATCGGTGAGGTAGAGAAGGCCGGTCTTCTGCGAGTCTTCGAGAATTTTATCGAGGGCGGCGGAGTCGTCCTGGACTTTGCCGGCCTTATCGAACTCGCGGTAGCCGTAGTTGATGGCGACCTTGTCCCAGAGGCCGATGTTGACGGGGTAGGCATGGGAGAGGTCGGGGACGCCTTCCTTGTTGAGGAAGATGTAGGGGTGCGGGTACTCCATGACGGACATGGTCTCGTCCGGCTTGTGGGGAAAGGTGCTGGCAGCGTAACTGTGGGATAGGCCGAGGGTGTGGCCGGTCTCATGCGCAGCGAGCTGGCGGATCCGCTGGAGAACCATGCGCAGCATCGGGTCGTCTTCTGGAGTGAACGGCTTCTTGCCGGTGACATAAGGGCTGAGGAGGGCAGTGGCGATCATGTAATCCTGGCGTCCGCGGAGGGAGCCAAGGGTGACGTTGCCCTTGATGATCTCGCCGGTGCGGGGGTCAGTGATGGCGGCGCCGTAGCTCCAGCCGCGGGTGTAACGGTGGACCCATTGGATCATGTTGAAGCGGATATCCATGGGATCTGCGCCGGAGGGCAGGGGATCGACGAGGAAGGTGCCCTTGGCCCAGCCTGCGGCCTGGAAGGCCTGGTCCCACCAGCGCGCGCCTTCGACGAGGGCGGAGCGGAGGGGTTCGGGCGCGCCGCTGTCGACGTAGTAATGGATCGGTGCGACCGGTTCGCAGGCCTTGGTGCAGGCGGGGTCCTTCTTGATAAGGCGATGGCGGATGATGAATTGTTGATCTAAGTCAGCGCCTAATGGCGCAGAGTAGTCGCGGTAGGAGGTGGGGAAGTAGCCGGCGCGGGGGTCGTACCGGCGGGGAGTGAAGCCGGGAGGCGGAAGCTCAAGGAAGGACTGGTGCTCGTGGAGGGTCATCGCGTGGGCGTCAGGAGTGACATCGGCGACGTAGGAGCTGCCGCCGCGACGGCCGCCCGCGGCCTCAGTGGTGAAGGTCAGGAGGGCTTCGACCTCAGTGTTTTTAGGAAAGGCCGTGGTGTTATCGAGAAAGATAGTGGAGCGAGAGGGATCGAGCTTGTACATGCCTTGCTGAAGGCGAGTCAGGGTCTCGAGGACGCCGTGGGCGTCGCGGACGAAGAAGTCGGTGGCGTCGATGAGGACGGAGTTGCCTTCTCCCTGAGAGGCGGGACCTTCGGCGGCGACGGTGAAGCCGGCGAGGATCGAGACGGGGAAGGATTGGCGGATGGCGAGGAGTTCGGCGGGGTCTGTAGAGGAGCCGCGGAAGGCTTGGTTGGGCTCGACGAGAAGAACCTTGGGGCCGGTTCGCTCAAAGTGAACGATCTTGCCGGGGGCGGTCTGGCCGCGGTCGAGGCCGAGGTCATTCGACCCCGTTCCGAACGGTAGTGAGTTGGTATACAGGATGTCGGGGCTGTGGCCCTGGGCGTCGAGGTGAGGGATCTCGAGGTAGAGC
>CAXTRZ010000343.1:0-3202 GCA_964246715.1 uncultured Acidobacteriaceae bacterium
CATGAGCTCGATCTGGCGTTCCCCATCATCGTTGGTATAGATCACCGGCTGCATGGACTGGGGACGCAGATCATCGCCTTCATCGAAGACGGTTTCGTCGAGACCTACCGTGACCTTGAACACCTTCGCAACGCGCTGCTTGTCCGAACCACGTGTGAACCGTCCACACATAGCTTTCTCTCCTTGACCGCCTTGCGGGATCTTTGAGATCACGCAAGGCGCCTCAGGCACGAACGACGTCTCGACGTCACGACCTCTTGTAAAGGTGTGATGCTTCAGGAAACTATGCAAAGAGTAGACAAGCAATATCTGATAAGAAGCATAATTGCAGACCGGCGAGGATTCACATCCACGAAGTTTATGAAGTCGAATATTTGAGCGCCGTTCCCGTCAAGCGGCTATTGATGACGACAAGGGCGTTTATGAGGAGTGACTACTCTTACCTAGCTAGATTGCAGCTTCCTGAGCCGGACGAAGTGGATCGTCCCGGATGTATGGAACTGGAGCCTCTCGTAGAGGGCAATCGCCCTGCTGTTGGCTGCTGCAACGTGCAGGAAAGAAGCTACCCCCTGTTCTGCCTGGCGCGCCAAGACCGCCCGCATGGCGCGGGCCGCATAGCCTTTTCCCAAGTGCTGCGGGTGTGTGCAAACGGCAGAGATTTCGTGTGCATCATAGGTGCCAAGCCGTTCCCCGCCCATCGCCACGAGCTCTCCGCTGGAAGCATCGCGGATCCCGAAGAAGCTGCCCAGTTCGGGCGCACGCGGACCGAAAAATCCTGGGTACGCTAGTTGTTTCAGAGATAGCATCGACTCCTTGTCTGCCGCACCGAGCCGGACCACAGACGCGTCGTCGTTCGTTAGCCGATCACCCGCATAGTGCATCTGTAAGCTCACAAGCGTCGAAACCACCTCCAAGCGCGGCACAGTTGGCCACGTCTGATCTTCATCGAGGGTCATCCAGATCTCTTCGCCGGGTGAGAGCATCTCGCTGAGATCGCGGAGTGCTTCACTGCTCACTTCAGGGACGGCAGCGAACGGGATCGTATCCGGCTGAAACCTTCGCGCTAGACCGTGTACGAGCGCAAAGGCTTCATCGGCTGTAGTCAGCGCGGCATAGATCGGATTGGACAGGTAGCTTTGTGACATCTCAGTTTTGTCTTCTCCTCTGTTGCATACGTGCTTCAGCTTGCAAGCTTCATGATGAGTCGATCAAAGGCTCGATCAGGCAGAAGCCATCGCAGGAAAAGGATCGCACCTGCCCCCTTTGCGCCGTGGTATCGCGGTTGTGGTCTCTTTGACTGGATGGCTTTCACAATGAGGTTAGAGATGACAGAAGCAGGCGGCATCTTGGCCTGCCAGCTAGAGGAAGTGCGCTGTGCCTCTACGAGGTCGCGGTACGGTCCCTTGCCCGAGTACCGCTCAGCCTCGGCCGTAGCCACTGAGGCCCACTCGCTCTCGGTCCCACCCGGCTCGATGACGACGACGTCGATTCCGAACGGTCGAACCTCCATGCGCAAAGAATCTGAATAACCCTCCAGCGCAAACTTCGAGGCGTGATACCAGCCTCCAAGAGGAAAGGCACATTTGCCACCAATCGATGAGATGTTCACGATCCTGCCGAACTTCCGTTCTCGCATGGGCGGCAGGCAGAGTTGCGTGAGACGGGCTGCGCCGAAGAGATTCACTTCTAACTGGCGGCGGCCTTCGCTCAACGGCACGTCCTCGAGAGCACCCATCTGCCCATAGCCAGCGTTGTTGATCAGAACGTCGATGCGATCCTGCTCTTGCAGAATGCGCTCCACGCCTGCAGCCATGGACGCATCTTCCGTAACGTCCATCTTGAGCGGGACGCCGCCCGCCGCTTGCACGTCCTGCATTCGGTCGACTCGCCGGGCCGCTGCATACACGACGTAGCCCATCGAAAGGAGACGCAATGCGGCATCTTTACCAATTCCCGATGATGCTCCCGTGATCAACGCGACCGGTCTTGTTCCTGGGGCCATGCTTTGTCCTCCCGAAGCTGTTGTGAGCCTTCAGTCGTGAAGATAATCTGTGGGGAGACCCGACAGTCAAGAGGTGGTTATGCTCATCGGTGAACTAGCAAAACTGGCAGGTCTTTCCAAGGACGGGATTCGGCACTATGAAAGCCTGGGCCTTATCAAATCGTCACCGAAGCAAGCCGGCAGTAAAACCTATCGGGACTATGATTCCTCCGTGCTCCACACCATTGAACAAGTTCGTGGCGCACAGCATTTTCTACGGCTCTCCCTTCAGGAGATCGGGCCGCTCTTTAAATCTATTGAGGAAGAGCCTCCAACAGACAGGCAACGCTTGGAGTATCTGGAGGAACGTCTCGTTGTCGTACGCAGGCAACTAGCAAGCCTCCGCGAGATCGAAGATCACCTCCGCGGAAAGATTGACCGCTTGCAAGCTGAACTAGCGAAGTCGCAAAGTCGGAAGAAACAGGTTCATCCGATGAAGTCGGCGCTGGACTGCCGCGACCCGGGCAACACGTCCCCACACAAGGCCCCGCGGAGGAGCCGGTCGAGCTTAGCACCTCGGATCATCACTGAATTTTGACCTCGGCTGCGGATCGTTCCCATAAGTCGGCCTCACATCAGTATCGGCTTAAGCGGTGAGATCGACATTTATGAGAAGTGGTCATTCGGATCGCTGAGTGGTGAGTGATCGGATCTGCCCAGGCCGAGTTTCCGCATGGGGTGAAACTCATCCTAAGAGATGTCGTCAGTATCCTTACAGGAGTAGTGACGACAGGTCCCGGATGCATTCGCCGGGTAATGGATAACGATGAGAAAAGTAATTGTGCTAGCTGGTGCCGTCGCGCTCATGGTGGCTTCAGCCTATGTAAGCCTTACGAGGGTCGATGCGAAGGTCGTCGAAGCCCCGTCTGCCGATCGCCAGACCCGCGCCGTGGTCGATGCTGCGTCTGCGTTTCTCGCGTCGCTAAGTGCCGATCAACGGCAGAAGGTTCAGTTTGCCTTCACGCCGCAGAAGCTTGGCGCGAATGCTCCCTTTCATCGAACTGCGGACGGCGGTGTAGCACCGGGAGCGCCAGCAGGCGGGCAACAAGCTGGTGCTGGTGGTCCCGGGCGGGGACCCGGCGGTCCCGCGGGGCCGGGCGGGCAAGTGCGGGGCCCCGGTGGTCCGGGCGGTAAGCAAGGCGGTCCGGGCGGCGGCCCCGG
>CAXTRZ010000344.1:0-1137 GCA_964246715.1 uncultured Acidobacteriaceae bacterium
TCGCCAACCAACTTCGCACCCGCCTCCGCGAAGCCGGCCTGCCGCAAATCGAAGTCCTCTCGGGCATCCCCGGCACCATCGCCGTCGCCACCCACCCCCAGGTCGACTTCGTCGTCTCCGCCATCGTCGGCGTCGCTGGCCTCGAAGCCACCTACGCCGCCGTGCAAGCCGGCAAGACCATCGGCCTCGCCAACAAAGAATGCCTCGTAGCCGCCGGCGACCTCATCATCGCCGCCGCCCGCGCCAACAAGGTCGCCCTGCTCCCCATCGACTCCGAGCACAACGCCGTCCACCAGGCCATGCGCGGCGGCGCCCCCGCTGAGGTCAAGCAGATCTGGCTCACCGCCTCCGGCGGCCCCTTCCGCAACACCCCCCTCGAGCAGTTTGCCAGCATAACGAAAGAACAAGCCCTCAAGCACCCCACCTGGGTCATGGGCCAGCGCATCACCATCGACTCCGCCACCATGATGAACAAGGGCTTCGAAGTCATCGAAGCCTGCCGCCTCTTCGACCTCCCCGCCGCCCGCGTCCGCGTCACCGTCCACCCGCAGAGCACCGTGCATTCGCTTGTAGAGTTTGTAGACGGCAGCATCCTCGCTCAAATCTCCGTCACCGACATGCGCCTGCCCATCCTGTACGCCCTGGCCTACCCAGAACGCCCCGCGACCCGACCCACGGACGGCCTCACCTTCGACCTCGCCCAGCTCTCCCAGCTCGACTTCTCCCAACCCGACCTAGCCCGTTTCCCTTGCCTCCGCCTCGCCTACGAGGCCGCCGACGCCGGCCCCTTCGCCTGCATCGCCCTCAACGCCGCGGACGAGATCGCCGTCGCCGCCTTCCTCGCCGGCGATATCCCTTTCCTCGGCATCCCACGTACAATCGAAAAGGTTCTGTCGCTCACGCCGGCCGCCGCCCCTTCGTCTATCCCAGGGGTCCTCGCCGCCGACCAGGCCGCCAGAGCACTCGCCCGCGAGATCATCGCCGCCACCTAATTCGCACCCCTTACGAGGTCCCCTTGCTCTCCGGTTCCACCCTCGCCGCCATACCGGAACTCGCCGTCGTCCTCTTCATCATGGTCATCGTCCACGAGTTCGGCCACTTCGCCGCCGCCAAGCTCTGCGGCGTCCGCGTCGAAGC
>CAXTRZ010000344.1:1147-3186 GCA_964246715.1 uncultured Acidobacteriaceae bacterium
CGCAAGGTGCAGCGCCTCAACGGCCGCGACAAGCTCGTGCTCGGCATCATGGTGCTGGTTCATGAGTTCGGCCACTTCATCGTCGCCAAGTCCTTCGGTGTCCGCGTCGAAGCCTTCGCCATCGGCTTCGGCAAGCGCCTCTTCGGCTTCTTCCACAATGGCACCGACTACCGCCTAAACCTCCTCCCCCTCGGCGGCTACGTCAAGATGGCCGGCGAGATGGACCCCTCCGGCATCCAGGACGCCACCGGAGCCCCCAACGCCTCCGCCGAACAGGTCTCCGGCGATCCAGGCGAGCTCCAGAACCATCCCCGCTGGCAGCGCACCATCATCGCTCTCGCCGGCCCTGTCGCCAACTTCATCCTCGCCTTCGTCCTCATGACCGTCTTTTACATGGCCCACAACGAGGTCATGGACTTCGTCGCCCACCCAGGCGTCGCCGACTACGTCTCCCCCAACTCCCAGGCCGCCCGTACCGGCATCCAGCCCGGCGACACCGTCGTCTCCTTCGACCGCCACGAAAATCCCGCCTGGGAGGACGTCGAAGACCGCGCCCAGCTCAATCTGAATCAGGAAACGCCCTTCTCGTACGTTCATGATGGCCGCCGCGTCGACACCCGCATCTTCGTCGAAAACAAGGGCCGTGCCGAAGACTTCACCATTGAGAAACTCGGCCTCGTTCCCGTCATGCAGAAGGTCCCCGTAGGCGTCATGTCCACCGCCGACCGCCCCAACATGCCCGCCGCCCGCGCCGGCCTCCAATCCGGCGACCGCATCCTGTCCATCGACGGCCTCCACCTCCACTCCGTCACCGCTCTGCTCGCCTACCTGCAGGACCAGGCCGGCAAACCCGCCAACCTCGTCATCCAGCGCGGCTCGTCCACCTTCGCCGTCATCGTCACCCCGGAGCTCGGCGACGCGCAGGACGGCACCAAGATGTACCAGATTGGCTTCCACCCCATCCCACCGCCCACCGTGGTCGAGCACTTCCCCCTCGGCAAGGCCGCCGCCGCCTCCTGGGCCTTCAACAACAAAAACTCCCTTCTCATCCGCGACGTCCTCGGCCGCCTCTTCACCCATCAGGTCTCGGTCAAATCCCTCTCCAGCCCCATCGGCATCGGCGTCCAGGTCCACGAGGCCTTCGCCATGGACGGCTGGCTCCCCATCATCGGCACCATGGCCATGATCTCGCTCAATCTCGGCATCTTCAACCTCCTCCCCATCCCCATCCTGGACGGAGGCATGATCGCCTTCCTCGCCATCGAATCCCTCATCCGCCGCGACATCAACGCCCAGATCAAGGAGCGCGTCTACCAGGTCGCCTTCATCTGCATCGTCCTCTTCGCCGCCGTCGTCATCTTCAACGACATCACCAAATACCTCCCCACCCACCTCAAAACCTAAGCACTTCGTGCCGTCCTGGGGTTCGCGTCGCTCCTCCCGTTGGTCGGCACAGGCTTCCAAACTCAGTTCTCATTTGACCCACACCGTCATTCTGGCGAAGCCAGAATCCCTGTATTGGTCGTTGCTGTTGCAGTTGTCTTACTCCGCGCCCTTCGCGTTGTTCCTTCGCGTCCTCTGCGGTTTGCCCTTGTTCTTGCCGTTGTCCGTTCCGCGGTGCCCCATTATCGCGCGGTTTCATCGCGCAGGGTGGGGTTATCGGCGCAGCCGACCGCCTTCCTCGGCACCAGCAACACTTCGCCCGACTCAAAACGCCTCAGACTCCGGAATCGAAACTGAACAGACAGCCCTTCTCAACCTGCCACCGGCTCCGGTCAAAAAGGACGTGAACTGTCAGCTAAACCGACGTTTCCACCAAAGGAGAAGGAGAAATCCCATCCCGCCGATCACCCAACCCAGGACTCTCGGCCAAGTAATTCCTTGATACTCCGCCCCCGTGTTCTTCCCCGGATGAAGAGGGTTATAAAGAATCTTCAACCTCTCGCCATTCCTGTGGAAGGTATGGGCGTAGTACCACCCGCGATAGGTCCTCCCCCGAACCTCATAGGAAAACTTGACGACGTACTCACCTGATACTC
>CAXTRZ010000345.1:0-2697 GCA_964246715.1 uncultured Acidobacteriaceae bacterium
CACATCTCTGAAGCGAGATGTGGGGTATGCGCACCCGAGTGGCTGGCTACTTCAGGCGCCAGGATTCGCCGCCGAGGGTGAACTTGACACCGCCGCGGAGATTGAAGGGGAGGGCTGGGTAGCCGAAGGCCTCCTGATAGTGCTGGTTGAGGAGGTTCTGGAGGTTGGCGTAGGTGGTGAGGTGGGCATTGATGCGGTAGCTGCTGGTGAGCTCGAGGCGCTGGTAGGCGGGGTCGAGATTGCGGTTGGGGAGTAGGAGGCCGTTGCCGAAGTTTGAGTCGGTAAGGAAGGTGGAGTCGTCGCGGCGGCCGATGAGGGTACCGGAGAGCTGCGCGTCCATGCGGCTGCGGCTGTACTGCAGGGCGAAGAAGCCGGTGTGCGGGGCGCGGCGGAAGGGGCGAGCGCCGTTGAGCGGGGCGTAGGCTCCGATGGGGATGTTGGCGAAGTTGGAGGAGGTGTTGAAGCTGGGGCTGAGGGCGTCTGACGAGAAGGAGTGCTGGACGACGGCGTCGGTATAGGTGTAGCCACTGCGGGCGAAGAGATGGCTGGCTAGGCGGAGTTCGAGTTCGGCCTCCGCGGCGCGGGGCCGAGGGCGCGGAGGTCCTGGGAGTTGGTGTAGGCTCCGTAGCCGGTGGCGTTGGCTGCGGCGGCGGGGAGGCCGAGAGCGATGAGGGCGTCGATAGAGGCGAACTGGAAGCCATTGGTGAACTGGTTGTGGAAGAAGGTGAGGTTGAGGCGGGCGCGTCCGCTGCCGAACTGCTGCTCGAGGCCGGCGTCGTAGGTGCGGCTGTACTCGGCGCCGATGGGGTGGAGGTTGAAGGTGGCGGCCTGGGCTGCGCCTAAGAGGTCATAGACGGAGCTGGTCTGCTCGCCGACGGTGGGCCCGAGGAGGCCCTTGCCGAAGCTGCCGTGGAGCTTGGTGCCACTGAAGAGGGACTGGCCGGCGGGACGGATGAGGTAATACGCCAGTGAGGCGCGGGGGGTGAGCGCTTTGCCGTAGACGGCGTTGTCTTCAATGCCGCTGCCGAGGGTGTAGAAGAGTCTGCTGCGCAGATCGCCGGCGAGTTGCAGGGTGTAGCTGTAGTTGCCGCGGTCGACGGCAGGGGAGAAGGTGGAGAAGCCGCGTTCGTCTTCGTACCGGAAGGCGGCGAGGCCGGTGAGGTGCGGTGTGAACTTGAAGTCGGACTGGGCGTAGACGGAGTCGCGGTTGGAGCTGGTGTTGGAGTAGCTGGGGTAGGCGCCGCCGGCGAAGTAAAAGAGGGCCTGGCCGGAGACGGTGTAGCCGTTGGCTCCGGTGAGAGTGACGGGCGCGCCGAGAGTGTCGCCGAAGCCGTCCGGGATGCCGACAGCGGCGAAGTCGGAGGATTGGGAACGAAGGCGCTCGTGGCCGTACTGAAGCTCGTTGTGCCAGCGGGAGGTGGTCTGATGGTTGAGGGTGGCGGCGAGGTAGGTGTCGTGCTCGGACTGAGCGGCGGAGTCCGCGATGCCATAGAGAGCGATGGCATTGGGGCTGCCGCCGTTGGTGGCGAGATGGCGGATGGTGAGGCGGAGGTCGGTGGCGGCGTTGGGCTCGTAGCCGTAGTTGCCGGCGAAGGTGGCATCATGGAAGGCGTTGGCGGCGATGGAGTTGGAGGTGTTGAGGCGAGCGAAGGCGTTGAAGTAGTCGAAGTGGCGCTGGGCACCGGAGAGGTCGGCCTCCTGGCGGAAGAAGCCGTCGTTGCCTCCGTCGACCGCGTAGACGAACTGCGGGAGCGGGGTTGCGCCGCGGGTGGTGGTGAGGGAGACGACGCCGGAGAGAGCGTCTGAGCCGTAGAGCGCGGAGTTGGGCTCGCGGAGGATTTCTACGCGGGAGACGCCGACCGAGGCGAGATTGCCGAAGTTGACGCCACCGCCGAGGTCGTTGATGGGTGCGCCGTCAAGCAGGACCTTGGTGGTGCCACTATCGCCGCCGCGAATGAAGATGCTGGAGACGGACCCGGTCTGGCCGGACTGGGTGATCTGGACGCCGGGAACGAGGCGGAGGGGCTGCTGGAGCTCAGGGGAGTAGGGATAGTCGCGCTGCTGGGTAAGGACGGTGATGGGCGCGCCGGACTGGGCGAGCGGTGTGGGGGTTCCGGAGGCGGTGACGGTGATCTGCTCGGAGTAGGTGGGGGTGTCGAGGGTGAGGTCGAGGGTGGCGTCGGTGAAGACGCTGAGCTGCGGGGTAGAGATGAGGGTAGCGCGGAAGGTGGGGGCGGTGATCCGGATGCGGGCGGCTCCCGGGGCTCCGATGAAGAGATCGTACGTGCCATCCGCGGAGACGGTGACGGTTTGGACGATCATGTCCGCGAAGTGGCCAGCGCCGAAGAGCTCGATTTTGGCGTTGGGGATGGCTGCGCCGAGTGGGTCGCGGACGGTGCCGCGGAGGTGGGAGGTTTGGACGATGTTGGTCTGGACGTTGGTTTGGGCGGAGGCGGTGGCTGCGATGGCAAAGGCGGCGGAGATGTGGCGAGAGTGCATGAGTGATTCCCCTCGGAATGGTGGAGCAAGGCCGGTCTCCTGACTTACGCTTCAATGAACCGGGGCTGCCTTCCGGGATGAACTCCGTGGCGTTGGTGGACACTGCCGGGGCTCTCAGCGCTTACAGTTACGCGGTAATCGCCGAATAAAACCGCAATACCGACCCCAAGATTGTTTAAAGTTCATAAAGGCTACGGG
>CAXTRZ010000345.1:2707-3170 GCA_964246715.1 uncultured Acidobacteriaceae bacterium
AGACACGAACGCCGGGACGACTCGATTTTGGGTTTTGGAAGCGCGGGCGCATGGCCGGAGTGCGACGGGGTCGCAGGTCCAGGGGGCGGCTGGTGCTCTTCCGCTCTCCCTACGAGGCGGAACGAAGCCGGGTGAAACGTCTGGCCGGTCTCCTGACTTTGCGCTTCGACGAGCTTGGAAATGGCCTTCCCAGGGCGGTGGCCCCAGTGGCTGCCTTGCGGCGGGTTTCGGCTCTCAGCGCATACAGTTACGAGGGTAGCGACGGAGTCTCACCGTCTTCCCGACGCCAGATATGTTCACGATACGCAAAGCAAGAGGGTGGGTCAATGAATGAGATGAACGCGCACGGATGGTAGAAATTGGGTGTGAACGGACGAAGGCGTGGACGAAGGCTAGACCGGCGGGAGTTTGGCGTGGGAGCGGCGGCGGCTCTGTGCGTAGGAGCGTGGGGGCAGGCGGGCAT
>CAXTRZ010000346.1:0-3144 GCA_964246715.1 uncultured Acidobacteriaceae bacterium
TCACCATCGATCCCCTCACCGGCGTAACCGAAGGCCCAGCCCTCACCGCGCATCTCTCTCAAACCCCAGGCGACGCCTTCATCGCCGTCACCCAGGACGGCGCCTGCCTCCTCACCCCCAAGCCTGAAGCCATCGCCCCGATCCTCGCCTCCCAGCCTCCCCGCCAGCGCCAGCTCGGCGTCGTCCAGCTCCACACCGTCGTCCTCGATCACCTCCTCGGCCTCGACCCCGCCACCGTCACCCGTCTCGGCAACGTCAAGTACCTCCGCGAGTCCGCAGAAGCCGTCTCCCTCGTCCAATCCGGCGAAGCTGATATCGCCTTCCTCATCCAGCCCATCACCCTCGACCAGCTCCGCGACATCTCTCTGTCCGGCGACGTCATGCCCCAGAAATCCACCGACTTCTATCCCAAACTCCTCAGCGGCCTCGCCATCTACGCTCTCGACTAGGTCTCCCCACTCTGGCTCAGGTGAGGGTACTCCGCCCCGCCTAGCTGGAAACCTTGCACAACTCCTCGATCAGCGTCTCGCGGTGCGACGACACCAGCGGGTCAATCCGGTTCAGCCCACTGAAGTAAAAGGCGAACGCCGCGATCGCGCACGCGAGCAGGATGGGAATGGGCAGCCAGGGAAGCCCGAGGAAGTTGCCCAGCACGATTAGGCCGGCTCCCAGGCCGCTCGCCACCAGCATGATGCCGAGGCTCATCAAGGCGCTCAACTGCGAAGCCTGGCGCCGCGCGACCTTGTTCGGATCCACCTGCTTGGGCGTGGTAATAGACCGTATATTGCCGATCGCTGCGTTGGTAAAGGTCGCGAACAGCAGCCACAGCACCGTGGCCACCGCCAGCAGCGCCGGCGGCGGTCCGGAGGTGAAGACCACCACCAGGTAAACCAGCACCAGCTGAACGCTGGACAGCGCAAACCCCAAAAGATTCTTGGCAACAAAGACATCACGCATCCGGATCGGCGCCAGCAGGTAAGACTGTATGCCGGAGGCATCGGTGCCCAGGATGTTATACGCAAGCGCCGCAATCCCCAGAAACGAGTAGGCGACAGCCGCGGGAAAGATGTAGCCCGTGCGGCCAAAGCTGCCCAGCCGCCCGGCGAAGAGAAACACCATCGCCAGCGGAGCCAGAAAGCCGTAAAACTGCGAGATATTCCTCCGCAGATAAAGAAACTCCTTCTGCAGGCTCGTCGCAATGAACGGTGAAAGCCCGAAAGTATGGTCTGGCCCTGCGGGAAGCGCCGCCGCATGAGGCTGGCCGGCCGTGGGCTGCGGCGTAATCTTCGCTTCCGAAAAGTTCTCTCCCCGGTACTCGCGCGCAAGCCGTGAGCCGAAGATCGCCAGGAACAAAGCCGCGAACAGCAGGATGCCGGCGATCTGGAGAATCGCAACCTGGGTCACGCCCTGAGCCCGGTTCAGCACGGCGGAGCCGGCAAGCCCCGGCGGAAGGTGAGCAAAGATCGGCTCGAAGTGGTGGTAGTAGCGGGTGGCAGCCGCAATCTTTGCCGCCTGCGCGGCACGACTGCTATGGTGCCCAATGTTGTTGAAGGTAACGTTCACATACTGGATGCCGATGCCAAAGAGGATCAGCAGCCCGGTGAAGAGCTCGCGCGACCGCCGCGTGGACAGCCAGCGGTCGATCCAGGCGAAGACCATGCGGATGAAAAACATGTTATTCAGCGCCAGCGCAAACGCGGCGGAGAACACGATGGGCCCAAGCGACGGCTGCGCAATCGTCGCCCCCAGCGCCGCCGTGAACAGGCTGCAGGTGCCGGCGACAGTCGAAGGCGCAAGCAGCCCGAGAAAGAGCCGCACCGTCAGATACCGCGGAAAGGAGAGCGGAAACCGGATGAGCGATTGCGGATCGAAGGTCTGCGCGGCCGGCGACAGGTTGACGCTGACCAGGATCTGCAGCACAAAGATCGCCCAGAAGACCACAGCCATCAGGTCCGGCCGCGCGTTGTCGATCGCGGCGTACGAGCTAAAACCCGCGCCGGCCATCGGCCCAAGCAGAAACAGCGCGCCCACCGGATACACAACCAGCCGCGCCGCGAACTCAGCCGCGCCCTCCTTACGCCGGAAGGCGTTCACAAATAGACGCCATCGCAGATACAGTACGGCCCCAAACTGCGCGGAGGCGGGAATCGGATTCATGGACATGAGGCCTCAATCTCTCTTCAACTCGAAGGACTCTCTGAAGAAGGAGAGCTTTTTTGAAAAGGGCGAGACTTTAGTCCCGCCGAAATCCAACCAAGGCGACGCGGCTTTAGCCGCTGAGGAAAGTGTGCTGACTTGATCAGAAGTTCCCTAAAGCATTCAGCCAAGCCAGCTTAGCTCCTGTTCCGGGACCGCCGTGCCGGCCGTGCCCAGAACATTCAGAAAGATCTCCTCCAGCGTGGCCCGATCCATGCGGGCTGGCTGTCCCGGCAGGTCGGGATGCTCCGTCTTCACCCCGGCGCGCAACTCCTCCAGCGACCCCTGCGCCACCAGTGAGCCCTTCTGGATGATCGCAATGTGAGTGCACAGCCGCTCCACAATCTCAAGCACATGGCTGGTTAGAAAGATCGTCGCGCCGTTGGCGATCATGCGCTGCAGCATCAGCTTCAGTGTGTTCGCCGCAATCGCGTCCACCCCCTCGAACGGCTCATCCAGAAACAGCACCTTCGGTCCATGGATCACCGCCGCCGCCAACGCGAGCTTCTTCTGCATCCCGTGCGAGAAGTCCGTCACCAGCTTCTTGCTGTCGGCCGTCAGCGACATGAAGTCCAGCAGCTCAACCGAGCGCTGCGCCGTGGTCGCCGCGTCCAGGCCGTACATGCGTCCCACGAACCGGAGATACTCCGGCGCCGTCAGCCGGCCGAAGAGCGCAAGTCCCTCCGGAACCACGCCGATCTGCCGCTTCAGCGCCACCGTCTCTGACGTCAGGTCCTCCCCCAGAATGGCGATCCGGCCTGACGTAGGCGCAAGCAGCCCCGTCAGCATCTTGATCGTCGTAGACTTGCCTGCCCCATTCGGACCCAGAAAACCAAAGAACTGCCCCGGCGAGACCGTAAGGTTGACGTCGCGGACGGCAGTAAACTCGCCGAAGCGGCGGGTAAGGGCGGAGGTCTGGACGGCAGCGGTCATGGGTAATCTCAGCAT
>CAXTRZ010000347.1:0-3143 GCA_964246715.1 uncultured Acidobacteriaceae bacterium
CCGGTGGGGGACGAGGCGCTGTTCGACGGGTTGCTGCCGGAGACGTTTGGGCTGGTGGCGCAGCGGGGGGATGGGTTTGGCGAGCGGCTGCTGTATGCGGCGGAGGATATCCTGGCGATTGGGTACGGTGCGGTTTGCTTGATCGATTCAGATTCGCCTACAGTGCCAGCGGCGGCGTTTCAGCAGTCGGTGGAGGCGTTGGCGAGGCCGAGAGACCGGGTAGTGCTAGGGCCCTCGCATGATGGCGGGTACTACCTCATCGGGCTGAAGCAGGCTCATGCGGCGCCGTTTGAGCGAATTACCTGGAGCACGGGGATGGTGTTCAAGGAGACGATGGAGCGGTGTGCGGAGGCGGGGCTTGAGGTAGAGGTGCTGCCGACGTGGTATGACATAGATGATGCGGCGACGCTGGAGTTGTTGATGGGGGAGTTGCTGGAGGGGCGGACGCCGAAGTTTGCGTCGCAGCCGGGGTATGGGGCGGGGCAGACGAAGGAGTTTCTCGAGGCACTGGCCGTGGCGGGACTGGCCATGAGGGAGAAGCGGGGTTGAGCGCGGCGGCTTCAACAGTGAGCGTGAGATCAGGGGAGAAGGCGCGGTGGTTCGATGCGAGGCCGTGGCAGACGAACGCGGCTTTGATTGCGCTTGGAATTGGGTTGATCGGGTTTACGCGGCAACTGATCAGCGAGAACGACCATTACACGATTGGGCTTTCTGGATGTTCGAGTTCCAGCATGGTGCTGTATCTGGCGGCGCTGCTGATTCTTTGGCTTAGGCCGGGTAATGTGGACCGTTCTACGTTCGGCATTATCTTGACGTTTGCGGTGGCTTGCAGGCTGGTGGGGCTGTTTCCGGACCCGTTTCTGTCTACGGATGTGTACCGGTATGCGTGGGATGGGGTGGTGCAACATGCGCATCACAATCCTTTTTTGTATGTGGCGAATGATCCAGTGTTGAAGGAGCTACGGGCTCCGAACATTGACCTATACGACAATATGAACCGGCGCGACTATGCGCATACGATCTATCCGCCGGCGGCGCAGGCGATCTTCTACATGGTGACGTGGATTTCGCCCACGGTGACGATGATGAAGACGGCGATGATCCTGTTCGAGGGACTGACGCTGTATGGGTTGACGATCCTGTTGAAGGAGTTTGGGCTGCGACGGGAGCAGGCGATTGTGTATGCGTGGTGTCCGCTGCTGATCTGGGAGATTGGGAGCTCCGGGCACCTGGATGCGGTGGCGATGGCGTTTCTTGTGTTGGCGATTTTGTTCCGGTATCGCGAGCAGCCGGTGTGGGTGGGAGTCTTTCTGGGGCTGGCGTTTCTAACGAAGTTCTATCCGATTGTGCTGTTGCCGGCGCTGTGGAGACGGGGCGACTGGAAGATGCCGGCGACGGTTGCGGCAATGACGGTAGGGTTCTATGCGATCTATCTTTCGGCGGGGAAGATGGTGTTTGGGTTCCTGGGAGCGTATGCGCAGGAAGAGGGGATCGAGAACGGGACGCGGTACTTTCTGCTGGAGGCTGTGCAGCATGTGCCTGGGCTGCATGGGACGCCGAACTGGGTGTTTCTGGGGTTTGCGGTGCTGGTAGGCGCGGGGGTGATGGTGTGGACGTGGCGGGTGGCGACACCGAGAGATGCTAAGCCGGCGGCTTTTCTTGCCCCGGCGTTTGGGGTGGCGATGGCGCTGATGCTGCTATTTTCCCCGCATTATCCCTGGTATGTGGCGTGGCTGATTCCGTTTGTGTGCCTGATGCCGAACCTGCCGGTGCTGGCGTATGTGGGAGGGCTGTTTTACCTGTGCACGACGGCGATTGCGGTGGGATCCGGGCCGAAGCAGTTTCTGCTGAACGAGTATTTGTATTCTGCTGTGGGGATCGCCGTTATCATAGAGGTAATCCTGCGCACGCTGCCGCAGACGCGTGGGTGGTTCGAACCGCCCCTTGCGGACTCTGTTTCTTCTTCTAATCACGTTCTTACTGCATCGAGGTCTTGATGAGCACCCTACTCCCTGTTTTGCCGCCTGAGAACCTGCTGGATACGACTGCCGATGAACTGACTCCTGCCGCGAAGGCGGCGGAGGAGGAGAAGAACCGGATGCGCCGGTACTTCCAGAAGCCGGATGAGCAGTTGACACCGGTGGCGGAGCAGGAGCCGGTGTGCCTTTACCTGGAGACGACGAACCGCTGCAACCTGCTGTGCGTCACGTGTCCGAGGACGTATGAGCAGTTGGAGCCCGAGGCAGACATGCCGTGGGAGATGTTTACGTCACTGATTGACCAGTATCCGAAGATTGCGCGGGTGGTGCTGCACGGCATCGGCGAGCCGATGCTGGTGAAGGATATTGCGGAGCGGGTGAAGTACCTGAAGGACAGGAACATCTATGTACTATTCAACACGAACGGTACTCTGCTGACGGAGAAGAATGGGCGAGCGCTGATTGAGGCGGGGTTGGATGAGCTGCGGGTGTCGCTCGACGCGGCGGAGTCCGAGGTGTACCAGATGGTGCGCGGGAAGGACTTCTTCAGCAAGATTGTGGAGAATGTGCGGAACTTCACGCGGATGCAGCGGGAGTTGAAGGCGCCGAAGCCGCGGGTGAGCCTCTGGCTAACCGGGCTGCGGGAGACGGTGGATCAGCTTCCAAACTTCGTGCGGCTGGCGCATGAGGTGGGCGTGACCGAGGTGTATCTGCAGCGTCTCGTGTTCTTTGATGAGGGGGCGAATGGACTGGCGCGGGCGGAGAGTGCGCTGTTTGAGCACACGACGGCGGCGGAGGAGGCGAAGATAGCGGAGGCGGAGCGGGTGGCGGCAGAGTTGGGGGTGATGTTCTCGGCTTCGGGGCCGGTTGATCCGGGACTCCTGCCGCGAAGGCGGCGGAGGAGGAGAAGAACCGGATGCGCCTTGGTCGCTTTGCCGAAGGCCATGGTCTCTGATGTACATCACGGCAAACGGGCGAGTGTTGCCGTGCTGCATCGCGCCGTTTTCGATGAAGGGGTATGGGAGCTTTACGCTGGGCGATGCGACGCAGAACAGCTTGCGCGAGATATGGAATGGCGGGGAGTATCAGCGGTTCCGAGACGGGCTGCTTTCAAGCGCGCCACCGCCGGCTTGTGCGAACTGTGGATTGAGATGGAGTCTCTGA
>CAXTRZ010000348.1:0-3118 GCA_964246715.1 uncultured Acidobacteriaceae bacterium
GCTCCATCTGCTCCTGCATCGCGGAGGCAGCCGCCATCATCTCGCGCATCTTGCCCATATCCCCAAAATCCATCGCAAACTCCTATTCCGATAAATCGATCACCGTCTGTATCTCAGCGCCGAACAGCTTCTGCGCCTCCTGCACCATCGGATGCTCCATCGCCTTCGCAGTCGCTGAGCCGGCCTGCGCCGAACCCGCCCGAGCCACCTTCGCCTTCTTCTCCGCTCCTGAACCAGAGCCAGGCTTCGCCGCTCCTGGCAGCAGCACCATCTTCACGCCGCCCGCCACTTCACGCAGCTTCGCCCGCGCAATCTTCTCGGCCTCGGCGTTCATCACCACCGACAGCATCGTCTTGCTCAAACTCGTCTGCACCCTGGCTTCACCACCTGCGAGCGTCCACGCCGCATCCGCCATCGCATCCGCCGCCGAACCCAGCCCCACGCCCGCAAGCGCCTCGACCACCGCGCGCTGCACCGCAGCCGTGTCGGAGTCCGCCGTCTCCGCAAACGCGGCATCCGCAAACATAGGGGAGGGAAGCGCCGCTTCCTTCACCCGCTCCATTGCTGTCTCGGCCACGCTCGGCATCGCGACCGCCATAGGCTCAGGCACCGCAACCGCCGCAGGCACGGCCACCGGCTCGGCCACCTTTACCGGCTCCGCCACCGCCACCGGTGCACTCTCCACCTTGGCCGTCACAGCCGGAGCCAGCGCCGGCACCGGCGCCACCATCGGAGCAGGCGCAGCCGTAGGAGGTTCAGTCACCCTCGGCGGATCGGAAACCACCGGCGCCGCACTCACAGTCGGCCCAGCCGCAGCCGGCGCACCCGCCGCAATCCCGTCGTATCGCCGCTTCTGCCCGTCCCGCTCAAACGGCGAAAACGCCGCCTTCGCCTCGACCTGTGGCACCGCGTGAACAGCCGGAGCGGCCGCCACCACACTCCGCGCCGGAGAAGCCAGAGCAGCAGCCCCAGACGCCTTTCTTCCCCCCGCCCCGCTCCCAGCATGGCTCCCAGCATGATTCAACGAACTCAGCACCTCCTCCACCGGCAGCAGCCGTTTCAGATGCACCAGCTTCAGCAGCCCCAGCTCAAAGTGAAACCGCTGCTCCTGCCTGTATCCCAGCTCATCGAACGTTCGCAGCATCACCTGCAAGAACCGTGTCAGCTCCTCCTCCGTGAACAGCGCCGCCGTCCGCGCCGCGCGCCTCTGCTCATCCGGCGAGATCTGCAGCAGTTCGCTCCCCAAACCCTCCGCCGTGTTCTCCGGAGTCATCCCGGCGATCTTCGCAATCACGCAGCTCCGCAGATACCGTACCGCCTGCCGCGCCAGTTGTGCGGGCGAGTTCCCCGCGTCCAGCAGCTCGTTCGCAATCGTCATCACCTCGGCCGACCGGTTCGCATCCACCGCCTGCATCACCCGCTCGAAGACCGCGTTCGGCACCGTGCCCATCAGCTCGCGAATCTGCCCCGCGTCCAGCCTCGCCCTGCCGTCCAGCATCGGCGCACTCGCAATCGCCTGGTCCATAATGCTTAACGCATCGCGCATGGACCCGTCGCCCGCCTCCGCCAGCAGCGCCAGCGCACCCTCATCCGCGTCCACGCCCTCATGCTCGGCGATTCCGCGCAGCTCGCTCAGGATGTCCACCAGCTTCACCGCATGAAAGCTGAAGTGCTGGCACCGGCTCCGCACCGTCTGCGGAATATCCTCCGGCTGCGTCGTCGCCATCATGAACACGATGTGATCCGGCGGCTCCTCCAGCGTCTTCAGCAGCGCGTTGAACGCCGCATCCGTAATCTGGTGCGCCTCGTCAAGGATATAAATCTTGAAGCGATCCCGAGACGGCCGGTATCGCGCCGCATCCCGCAGCTCGCGAATCTCATCGATCCCGCGATTTGTCGCCGCGTCGATCTCGATCACATCCACCGC
Source organism: uncultured Acidobacteriaceae bacterium (assembly GCA_964246715.1). Lineage (GTDB taxonomy): Bacteria > Acidobacteriota > Terriglobia > Terriglobales > Acidobacteriaceae > Edaphobacter. Next base: position 1,928 of record CAXTRZ010000348.1, read on the forward strand.
ATTGCCCACGCGAATCTCCGTGCAGCTCTCGCACACCAGGCACGGCTCCGCCGTCGGCCGCAGTTCGCTCCCAATTGCACTCCGGCAGTTCAGCGCACACGCCAGAATGCGCGCAATCGTCGTCTTCCCAATCCCCCGGTGCCCGCTGAAGATGTACCCATGCGCGATCCGGTTCTGCGTCAACGCATTCATCAACGTGACCGTCACATGGTCCTGCCCCGCAACATCCGCAAACCGCTGTGGCCGATACTTCCTGGCCAGTACCTGATAACCCATAAGCGCTCTGCACCCATTCTACCGCCGCGCCCTGAGGAATCTCAGAGGCCGCGCCTGAGCTAGAGAGCCTTACTTAGTCCGCCTACCGTGCCGGATAAAACCGCGCAAACGTATCTCGCGGAAGCCCATCCCGCTTAGCCCGCCGCACCGTCGCCTCCGCCTCGCCGCGCGTCATCACTCCGCCCAGCGTAAGCAGGTAAGGCCCATGAACCCCCGCCTTGAACACCTTCGGCGCAAGCCCAGGATGCGCCTTATGGATCGCCCCCACCCGCGTCCACGCATCGTCCTCGCGGCTGAACGTGTAGCAGACCACCCTCCACCCCGCCTCGCCCTTTGCCGCAACAGGTTCCTTCGCTCGCGGCGGCTCATGCTTCGCAGATACCGCCTCAGCCGCGGCCTTTCCCCGGACCAAAGTCGCAGGCCCAACCGCCGTCACGCCACTCGGCCCCGCCGGAGCATCGTCAATCGTCTGAATCCGCTCCGCCACCGGCTCTTTGATCGGCGCCAGACTCTTCGTTGACGATCTCCCGCCAGGCAGCACCAGCCAAATCAGCAGCGCCAGAATAACGACTCCAGCCCCGCCATACATCCACCTCCGCTCCATCGTCTGAATCCGAGCCTGCATCCGGACCCAACTCTCCAAGACCCAGGCCGGCATCGTCCACCTAGCTCCTGACTCTTCAACCTCCTCCTCGTTTACCCGCCGCACGCGCAGCGTAGGCCCATCATCCGCAACCGGCACTGCAGCCTGAGAGAAGGGAAGCGCCTCCTGCACCGGCTTCGCCTCCACCCGCACCGGCTCCGCACTCGCAGCAAACGCCGCCCGCACCGGCTTTGCACTCTCCCTCGTACTCTCCAGCATCACCGTGGGCACGGGCTTTGCACTCACCCCGCTCTCCGGAACCAGTGCCTTGA
>CAXTRZ010000349.1:0-1479 GCA_964246715.1 uncultured Acidobacteriaceae bacterium
GGATGAAGAGCTCGGCGAGAGGGGCGAGGCCGGAGCGTATGGGGCCGACGGCGCGGGAGCCGGTGTAAAAAGTGATGAGGAGGCAGACGGCTCCGCCGGCGAGAGCGGCGGTGGCGGTGGCGGCGCGTAGCTTCCAGACGGCGAATGCGAAGAGGGCGCTGAGGACGAGGGCTTCTGCAAAGAGGATGTGGAGTGGACGACCCTGCGGGAGGGTGAATGTCAAGGCCTGGAGGCAGAGGATGGCGAGGATGGGGCTGAGGGTCCAGGTGAGAATGAGGGACTGGAGGCGGTTGCGGGCGGGGGAGATGGCGTGGCGCCAGAGGAGACTCTTCGATGATTCTGGAGGCATAGGGTGGGTCTCCTGAAGGTTTGCTGCCGGATTCGACGACGGTCAGAGGGGTCAGAGGGTAAGCCGGGAGTCTCGCGCAAGCCTGATAAGGATCGAGGCGAGTTGAGATTCGGGGACCTTCGACTGCGTCCGTCGATGAGGGCGACGACCTTAACCCAGGATGACGCATTCCGTCTTTGGCGCAAGAACAACTTAGGCGGGTGGTATCCGTCGAACTCCCCAGGGCGTCTTTCGGCGCGTTCAGGGGGGTGGGTGATTTACAATCGATGCTTGAGCATAACGAATATGAACGTGGTCGTGGGAGTCGGTTTGCATTCAGATTGTGAGTACGCGGCGCAGCAGGCGAGTTTCCGTGGGTTGAGCGGGCAGAGGTTCCGGTTCGTGGCGAGAGCCGCTTTGGGAGCGGCTGCGCTGGCTTTGGCAGGGTGCGGGAATACGTATCGTCCCGTGGTGAGCTCAGTGAATCCGGTGGGACCGGCGGCCCAGCCGGAGAAGTTTGCGGTGGCGATTGCGACGACGGGAACGACGACGGCGGGGCTGGGGAATATCGTGGATTTTTCCGGCGATACCAACCTGGTGACGGTGGCGATTGGCACGAACCCGTTTTACATGCAGTTGGATGCGAGCGGAACTACGGCGTATACGCTGAACGGCGACGGGACGACGAACACGTTTGGGATTTCGACGAGCCTGATCCAAAGCCAGGTGCTGCAGACGACGCTGCCGCCGGGTGGCGCGCCGGTGGCGATTCTGCCGCAGGGCGGGAACCTTTACATTGCGGAGCCGGGATTGAATTCGGTGGCGCAACTGACGCAGAGTTCGCCGCCGGCGTTCAAGCAGAACCTGCCGACGGGGGCGGGAACGATTTATACGGTGGGGATTGCGTCTGCGCCGCGGGTGTATGCGCTGAGCCAGCCCACGGGCGGCGGGGCGGGTGTTGCATCGGCGATTGAGACCACCACCAATACGATCTCCAACAGCATTACGGTGGGCCAGAACCCGGTGTACGGGGTGATGACGGCGGATGGACGGCGGGCGTTTGTGCTGAACAAGGGGGATGGAACGCTGTCTGTGATCAACGCACAGACGAACGCGCTGGACACATTTACGAGTCAGAGTACAAGCCTGGC
>CAXTRZ010000349.1:1489-3115 GCA_964246715.1 uncultured Acidobacteriaceae bacterium
GCGCAAGGGGGTCGGGGCGGCTTATCCACCGGCGTTTGAGTCGACCACCAATACGTTATCCTAGAGCATTACGGTGGGGGTGAACCCGGTGATGGTGGCGGTGTTGCAGGATGGGTCTGAGGCGTTTGTCGCGAACCAAGGCAACGCGGCGGCGGGGATTGCGGGGTCGGTAAGCGTGATCAACCTTTCAACGAACACGGTGGTGGCGACGATTCCGGCGGGTGCGAGCACGAATGAGGGGGACACGATTGTGCATGGGCATCCGACATATATCGCGGCGACGACGGGAACGCCGACGGGCAAGGTGTATGTGGTGTCGTCAGACTCGACGGACCTGTCGATTATCCGGACGGATACGAATATTGTGCAGACGCACCTGACGCTGCAGGGGTTGGGGGTATCGGTGAGGGTGAACCAGCCTTAGGGCACTTTGAGAACGGGACTGCTTACACCGATGAACACGGATGGGACTGATCAAAGACAAAGGCGATCGCCCAGAACAGACAACGGCAAGAGCAACTGCAAGAACGAGGGTGCATTGTGGGTGAGACATCCAGGTGGGGTTGGAGCGCGTAAGGGCAAGAGGGGCTAGCCGTGCGTCTAACGATGGAGCAGGGCTGAGAGGAAGTGTATGTTGATTCGGACGACGAGGCGGGTGGATGGGTGGGAGATACGGTCGTCGGAGATCACGCCGCGAAGCGCGTTTTCGAGCGGGCGACGAGAGTTTTTGTCAAAACTAGGGACGATGGCAGCGGGGGGCGCGGCGGCGGCGATGATGCCGCGGCGGGCGATGGCGGATGATGCGACGTTGACGACGGTTCCGGGGAAGTTTCAGGCGACGGATGCGCAGACTCCGTTTGCGAAGGCGACAAGCTATAACAATTTCTATGAGTTTGGGATTCCGAAGGACCAGCCGGCGAAGAATGCGCACACGCTGAAGACGAGGCCGTGGACGATCCAGGTGAGCGGGCTGGTGAAGAGGCCGCTGACGGTAGGGATCGACGACCTGATGCACTTCAAGCCGCTGGAGAGCCGGGTGTACCGGCACCGGTGCGTGGAGGCGTGGTCGATGGTGATTCCGTGGGACGGGTACTCGCTGAGCGAGTTCATTCATTTTTGTGAGCCGCTCCCGAATGCGAAGTATGTGCAGTTCATCAGCAATTTGAACCGGCAGCAGATGCCGGAGCTGACGGATCAGTTCGACTGGCCGTACAGCGAGGGGCTGCGGATGGATGAGGCGATGCATCCGCTGACGCTGCTGACCTTCGGGTGCTACGGGCAGGCGCTGCCGAACCAGAACGGCGCGCCGGTGCGGGTGGTGGTGCCGTGGAAGTACGGGTACAAGTCGCCGAAGTCGATTGTGAAGGTGATCTTCAAGGACAAGCAGCCGACGACGCTGTGGAGCGACGCGAATCCGCCGGCGTATGGGTTCTACTCGAATGTGAACCCGGAAGTGGATACGGTGCCGTGGTCGCAGAAGCATGAGCGGCGGATCGACAGCAGCCTACTGCCGCGGAACGTGGAGACGCAGCTCTTCAACGGGTATGGGGATCAGGTGGCGAGCCTGTACAACGGCATGGATCTGAAGCGGTACTACTGAGGGTTATGGTGATACCCCACTCTGCC
>CAXTRZ010000350.1:0-3087 GCA_964246715.1 uncultured Acidobacteriaceae bacterium
CGGGGCGCAATGATCGTTGTGTTGATGGGTGTGAGCGGGTCCGGCAAGACGACGATCGGGACGGCTATGGCCGTGCGTTCCGGCGCCGCGTTTGCCGATGCGGATGACTATCATCCGGCGGCGAACAAGGCGAAGATGGCCTCCGGGCAGGCGCTGAACGACGAGGACCGGCAACCGTGGCTAGAGACGTTGAATGAGTTGATGAAGGGCTGGTTTGCGGCCGGTGAGAGCGGGATTCTGGCGTGTTCGGCGTTGATGCAGAGGTATCGCGAGACACTGGCTGCAGGGATGCCCAGCGGTACGGTACACTTCGTGCTGCTTGAGGGGTCCAAGGAGATGATTGCGCAGCGGTTGGCGGCGCGCCGGCATGAGTACATGAACCCGAAGCTGTTGGACAGCCAGTTCGACACGCTTGAGCCGCCGGCTGAGGATGATCCGGATGCGTTCGGGATTGTGAACGACAAAGCTCCGGCGGAGATAGTGGACGAGATTTTGAAGCATGTCGAGCTGGGTAGGGCGTAGGGACGTTGAACGCGAGGCGTTGAACGTAGAACGGGAGATGAGATGGCGCATTCGTTGTTCGATCTGACAGGCAAGTCCGCAGTGGTGGTGGGGGGTACGTCGGGTATTGGGCTCGCAATGGCCATGGGGCTGGCCGAGGCGGGTGCGGATGTGGTGGCGACGTCGCGCCGACGGGAGCAGGTGGATGAGGCGGCCTTGCAGATTGAGGCCAAAGGGCGGCGGACGCTGCGGGTTACGTCGGACGTGGGGAACAGGGGGAGTTTGCAGGCGCTGCTGGACACGACGCTGAAGGAGTTCGGAAAGGTCGACATCCTGATCAACTGCGCAGGCAAGATCAAGCGCGAGCCGACGCTGACCGTGAGCGAGGAGACTTGGGACGACATTATGAACACGAACGTGACGGGCACGCTGCGGGCCTGCCAGATCTTTGGCAAACATATGCTGGAGCGCGGATCGGGCAAGATCATCAACATCGCGTCGCTGAATACGTTTGTCAGCTTGAAGGAAGTGACAGCTTACGCGGCGAGCAAGGCTGCCGTAGGCGCGCTGACGAAGTCGTTGGCAGTGGAGTGGAGCTCGCAGGGCGTGACGGTGAATGCGATTGCGCCTGGAGTCTTCCGGACGGCGCTGAACCAAAAGCTGCTGGATGAGAGCGAGCGTGGCAAGGAACTGCGGATGCGAACGCCGATGAATCGCTTTGGCAAGACGGAAGAGCTGGTGGGGTCTGCGATCTTTCTGGCGAGCGGGGCTTCAAACTTTGTGACGGGCGAGATTTTGGTTGTGGATGGAGGCTTTCTGGCCAGCGGCGTCAATCAATAGATTTATTGCCATGACAAGAGCAAGGGAGCCTTGCGGCTCCCTTTCGGTTAGAAGCGGGTGGAGAGGAAGAGACCGATCTCTGTGAGTTCGGCCTCTGAGAGGCGCAATCCGGCTGCGGGCAGGATGCCTTCAACCTGCTTTGCGCTGCGGCCGCCCACGATGGCGGCGGTCACTGCGGGGTGACGCAGGGTCCATGCGATGGCTACGACACCCGCGCCGACACCATGCCGCTCTCCGATTTTGCCGAGCAGCGTTGCCAACTCAAGGTTGCGCGAGAGCTGCGGCTCCTGGAAGTTCTTGGCCTTCTTGCGGAAGTCGTCATCGGGCATCTGCTGCACGCGCTCCTTCGTCATGGCGCCGGTGAGCAGGCCACTTTGCATGGGTGAGTAGTTGATGACGCCGATGCCGTTCTTTTGGCAGAAGGGCAGAATCTCCGGTTCCACGGAGCGGTTGATCATGGAGTAGGGCGGCTGCAGCGAGGTGATGGGGGCGATCTTCAGCGCGCGCTCCATCTGGTTGACGTTGAAGTTGGAGACGCCGATGTAACGGACCTTGCCTTGTTGCTGGAGATCGGCCATGGCGGTCCAGCCTTCTTCCACGTCAGCGTCCGGGACAGGCCAGTGGATCTGGTAAAGGTCGATGACGTCAATCTGGAGGCGGCGGAGACTGTCTTCGACCTCGCGCCGAATCTGCGTGAGTGACTGCGTAATTTGGCGCTTGTCGTCCCAGATCATGCCGCATTTGGTGAAGACGTAAGGTTTTGTGCTTGCGGTCTTAAGCGCCTTGGCGACGACCTCTTCTGAGTGACCGAGACCGTAGACGGCGGCGGTGTCGATCCAGTTCACGCCGGCATCGAGGGCGCGGTGGATGGCGTCGATAGAGTCCTGATCCTCCTGGTGGCCCCAGGCGTACTGCCAGTCACCGCCGCCGATGGCCCATGCTCCGAAGCCGATGGAGGTGAGATGAAGGCTGGAGTTGCCAAGCTGTTTGAGTGTTCCGAGTTGAGGCGTTTGCAGTGTGCTCATGCATGCTTGGATGCGGCGCGGGCGATGAGGGTCGCGGAGTTGACGCAGAGCGCGCTACCTGGGATTTGCGGCCCGGGCGATCAATGTTGCCGAGTAGGCGGCGCCGAAACCGTTGTCGATATTGACGACAGTCACGTTGGGAGAGCAGGAGTTGAGCATCCCCAGCAGTGCGGTGGCGCCGCCGAAGCTGGCGCCGTAGCCGACGGAGGTGGGAACGGCGATGACGGGCACGCCGACGAGGCCGCCGACGACTGAAGGAAGCGCACCCTCCATGCCGGCGCAGACGATGACGGCGTTAGCGGAGGTGAGCTGGTCACGGACGGCGAGGAGGCGGTGGATGCCGGCCACGCCCACGTCGTAGAGGCGGGGGATGGAGACTCCGAAGAGCTCGGCGGTGACGGCGGCTTCTTCCGCGACGGAGAGGTCACTGGTGCCGGCGCAGACGATGGCGATGATTCCTTGTTGTGGCGTGGAGATTCCGGACGCGAGGGTGATGCAATGGGCGGTGGCGTGGAAGATGGCGGCGGGGGTGAGGGACTGAACGGCGGTGAAGTGTTCTGGTGTGGCTCGGGTGGCGAGGACGGCAACGCCGTTGTCTGCCATGCGGGCGAAGAGGTCTGCGGTTTCGTCGGGGGTCTTGCCGGCGGCGTAGATGACCTCCGGAAGGCCGGTGCGGAGGAGGCGATGATGATCGATGCGGGCCTCGCCGGTATCCTCAAAG
>CAXTRZ010000351.1:0-3083 GCA_964246715.1 uncultured Acidobacteriaceae bacterium
CTTCCATGTCACATGCACAGACTTCCGTCGCAGCGATGTCAACTCTCCACCACGCGCAATCACCAGATACGCAGCAGATACTGGACGAGTTGGCGGCAATACATGCGGAGCTCAAGGCACTCGAAGATGCGCTGGCGGTTCGGCAATCTGCCTTGCCTGTCGGAGCTTCTAGAAGCCAGAGCCACCCGTCGGCGGCACCAGAATCCCTGAGCCTTCCTTTTGTTCCTGCTTATTCTATTGGAGACCGTAACGCTGAGTTTGTAGTAGTCGAGTTCAGCGACATTCAGTGTCCATTCTGCAATGACTTTGCTAAGAAAGCTTTCGTGGATTTCAAGCAGCAGTACGTTTCCACAGGTAAAGTCCGTTTTCTCATAGTTGACTTTCCGCTAGAAAGTCACCGTGATGCAAGCAAGCTGAGCCTCTCAAGCATATGTGCAGGGGAACAGAGCCGCTACTGGGAAATGCGCAACCTTCTAATGGATAGTAAAGCTCCTTCTGCTGACGAAGCGATTGCACAGTCCGCCAGCGCACTTGCACTTGAAACTAAAGCTTTCGAGGCCTGCCGGAATTCACCTCAGAAGATCAAAGCAATGAACGATCAAGCCGAGCTCTCCAGAGCCGCAGGCGTTTACAGTACGCCTACTTTCCTCGTTGGTAGGGTGCTCGACGGTAAAGTTACTGGAACCGTGATCGTGGGCGATCTGCCTGCACAGGACTTCAACAACAGGGTCTCTGTGGCCTTGGCAAGTCTGAGAAAGGCAAACAATGTTGATAAGATATCAGTCGCCACGCAGGCGCACTAGATCGACGTACAGGAAGTGTGCAATACAGTTTGTTGTCGTCTGCCTCGCCGTCACCTTCTCCTCAGGTATATTGGCGCAGACCTCCTCCTTACATCCAAAACTTGCTCCTGGACAGCAGATCAGTGGGAAGGATCATCCGGAATATTTCTCTCGCCGCGCTGCTTTTGAGATGATGTTAGAGCTCCTATCAATCAAACCCGAAAACGCAACCCAGCGTCAGATGCGGGCTAGAGGCATTGAGTCGCGGATTGGGCTTGGTACTGAGGACACCGCGCAGCTTGAGCAGATAGTGGAGGCCTATCGTATCCAAGAGGCTGGTATCCGTTCAAAGATCTCGCAACTGCGTTTGAGCGGTACAGCAGTTCATTCTAACTTTTTAGTGCAATCGGCCAATCACCTTCAACTCCTTCGCGAAACAAACCTGCTGATCAATGAGCGCCTTTCAAAAGCCGGCAGCTCCATAGTTAACGCGTTCCTCGACGAAATTATCTCTAAATCCACAATCCAAAGCGCCGTCCTTAACACCCAGAATGCGAGGAATCAGTGAAAGTTTCCCTTGCCTGGCTAGATTTAAGACTTGTAATCCTCGTTTATATGAGCATCTCCGGAGCTGCATACGCCCAACAAGTCGACTGTGGTGTATCCGGAAACCTAGACGGTGGAGTTTGTGGCTGTCCTTATGGGTATAACGATGACGGAACATGTGCTGCATATTATAGCGGCGGCTGTAGCGATTCGGACTTCTATCTCTACACTGACCTCTCGGCCAACAGCGATGGAAGCGTAAGCTTCTGGAGCATGAGCACTGACACAGATGGTAACGCCGGTGAGGGAACATTGACCGCGTCAGTAAGCGGAACGATGCCGGATGGAACGCCGATCCCTCGGGCCGATGCTTCGTCAAGCAACAGCAGCACGGTTGAGGCCGACCAGTCTATTAGTGTTTCTTCGTACAGCGACAACGGGAACGGCGATTTGGATGGTGACGGCACTATTCAGTGGGACTGCGGTATGTCATCAGTGGCTTCTTTTCGAGGCAAGATTGGCTATTCTCAGCGAACGTTTATGTACAGTTCTGTTTCAAATGGCGTTTGTACTTACCTTTTGAATTGTCCGCCAGGTCAAACCCCAACCTGCAAAACGAATAAATTCGAGAAAGCGGCTCCTTGTTATGAAACATACATCAACGACACCAGCATCTATATCTTATATGGATCAACCTTGCAGTGCTTTGGCATTGGTTCTGCACCACCAGGCTACATTCAAGGAGTGTGCAATTAGTAACTATGAGATTAACAATCCTAGGCACAGGCATTACGTTTGTTGGCGTAAGTTTCATCCTCCTCTCTATAGCGATCCTTGTATTTAGGCTAACCATAACGACTCCCACAAAGACAATTTATCTTAACCCCGTAGCAGTGGCTGTAGTCGGTATTTGCTCAGTATGCGTTGCGTGGGTTTTGTTCAGAAGGAATTAGTTCCGAAGAGCAGTTCCTCAACTGAAACTTCCTCGAAATCTTGGCGGCAGGGCCTGGGCCCTAGGTTACACGCGGTGGATGCGGCCGTTTTGGAGGTGGAAGGTGGTGCCTCGCCAGACGACGGTGTCTCCGGCAAAACTCCAGAACCAGAAGAGGAGGCCGAACATGTCGCGGACGGGGAGGAGCCAGAGGTCGCGGAGGACCTGGCCGTCGCGGAGGAGGCCGACGCCGATGGTGAGGGCGACGGCGATGCGGGCGAGGGAGGCGAAGACGAGCAGCGAGACGCTCCAGAGGGCGCCGCCCGAGGCGATGACGGTGAGGATGGCCCAGGGGACGGTATAGGTGACGCCGAGGCCGATGTAGCCGAGCTTGCGGGAGTCCCGGGTGGAGCGGGCCCAGCGCATCTGGTGGTCCCAGAAGTGGCGTAGGTCGTAGGCGGGGACGGTGGTTTCGACGATCTCGCCGCAGAGCTCGACGCGGAAGCCCGCGGCGGCGATGCGTTTGCCGAGCTCGTAGTCGTCGGCGAGGTATTCGACGAGGGGGTCTAGGCCGCCGGCGGCGGTGAGGGCGGTGCGGGTCATGGGGAGGGTGGAGCCGAGGCCGAAGCTGATGCCGTGTTCGACGTTGCGGGCGGTGAGGACGCCGGGCATGAAGTCGGTGGAGATGCCGAGGGCTTCTAGGCGGGCCCAGAGGGTGCGGCCGGGTGTGGTCTGGCCGAGATAGGGGGCGGTGACCATGCCGACGGGCTTGGGGTTTGTGGGGTCGGTGAAGAAGAAGCGGGTGACGCCGGTGAGGTATTGAG
>CAXTRZ010000352.1:0-3071 GCA_964246715.1 uncultured Acidobacteriaceae bacterium
GAGGAAGCACAAGCTGACGTATGAGGGGTGGGTGGCGAAGGTGATGGAAAAGGAAGGCAAGAAGCAGTAAGAGAATGTCAGGACCTGCCCGTCACTTCTGCCTGCTTGCGATGGAGTTGTGAACAGGCAGGGTCACCAGTCTCGGTATGGAACGGAAGAATGCTCAACTCTGACATGGAGCCCCTCCCGTCGTAAGAATGCCCTGACCGCTTCGATTGTCAGTTCTCGGTTGGTCGTTGGACCGATGACTACACGATCTATAAAATCCCACCGTCCTGCGAGAGGAGACATGTGAATAGCTGAATTCACAACGGGAGGCGAGCTACTGTGACGTCTCGGGATTTTGACAGCGACGTACGGAACAAGGCTTGAACGAGTAGCCCTGAACTGGAGATGGTGAAGATTCCAGTACACACCGTCTACGAGAAGTCGATGTTCGTGCTCGTTCTCGAATGAGTTGTGCTTAATGAAACATGCTCGTCGTTCAAGCATTACCTGCAAATAGTCGGCGGGGGAGGAGTTTCCGTCGTGCTCAGAACTCATTTGTTCGGATAAGAGGGTTGCCCCAGCAACTGCATTGATGATGTCTATATCTACCATGGCGGATGAATTGATTCCAACGTATTCTACGGGAACAAAATTCACATTCGGGTTCTTGACAAGATTTCCTATCACCTTTGGATCTGGCTCTACAAAAGCACGCTTAAGACAGTCCACCTTGAAGCCTATGCTTACACCATTGCCATTTGGGCAATACGAGCGCCACTGCGGAAGCGAATCTGAGTCACGGGAAAACGAAGCAACAAACGGGTGAGTAGTAAACCCAAAATCTTTAGCTTCCAAAAGCCTCTCAAACACAGCGCGGTTGCTAATCTTTCCAGAATTAAGAAGGGTGGGTATGCATTGTTTGACAAGTCCGAGATAGTGGTCACGTTCCGATACGTCGTTCAGATAACTTATGCTGGTCGCCCACATCGATTCGGACGTGACAATCTTCATCATTGAATCGACAGTTGTGTAGTGATAGACGATATCCGGAGTGTGCTTTTGTTCAGAGTGAGACACCAGAACTCCTACGCGCCATATTGATGCAAAGCCAGTTTGGCACATTACCAATCATAGCTATGACTCAGGACCTTTATTCGATGGGTTTGGCACGAATGAAGATGCGGTTGGGTTGCAAAGGCGGTCGGGCTTCGCCCGATACCCCACCCTGTCCGACGATAAAGCTGTCGTCCGAGGATGGGGCACCCGACAGCATGCGCGGTACCCTCAGTACCATGGCGTCAAAACGTACTGGGAAGAGGGTCCAGAGATCTGCGGCTACGGCGGAGCGCAAGCCGACGCTAGTGGCGTCGCCTTTTATGAGGTTCCTGCTGGCGGCGGTGGCGCTGTGCGGGCTGGTGGGGATCGCCTATGGCAACAGTGTCGAAAACGAGTTTGTCTGGGACGACCATCAGCAGATTGTGATGAACCCGTACCTGAAGCCTGGGGCGTCGCTCGCTCCGTTGTTTACGTCCGATGTACGGTTCGCGCATGAGAACACCTCGGGTCAGACCAAGGTGTATCGCCCGCTGCAACTGCTCACCTATCGACTGATGGTCGAATTGTCCGGAGATGAGCCCGGAGCGTTTCACCTGTGCAACGTCTTCTTTGCGGCGGCCGGTGCGCTGGCTGCGTTCGCGGTGTTCTGGATGCTGACTAAGCGATTGGGCCTGGCCTTCGCGGCCGCGGCGCTGTTCGCCGTCCATCCCGTGCACACGGAGGCGGTGGACTGGATCGCAGCGCTGCCGGACCTTGGGGTGGGGCTGTTTACGCTGCTGGCGTTCGCATTCTTCCTCGCGGGCCGTGCTGCTCCAGGAGGATCCCAGCCTGCTCCCCTGCGCCGGTTCTTCGTTGGGTTATCGGTGTTACTGTTTGCGGCCGCACTGCTTTGGAAAGAGACGGCGGTGGTCTTTCCCGTATTGATCGGGATGTATTTCCTGCTGGTTGAAGGGAGTTCGGGGGGCCGGGTACGCAGGGCCTTGACCGGGAGCGCGCCTTACTGGGCTGTGCTGTGCGGGTATCTCGTTCTTCGTTTCCATGTGCTTGGTTCGCTGACGGCTGGACCGCGTCACTGGGCGCTTTCAGCGGTTCCGTTTGTGCTCACGGGGCTTCACCTGATGCTGTCCTACTGGGGCAAGCTGGCGGTTCCGCTGGGACTGAATGCATACCACGTCTTCCACCCCATCCGCTCGATCTCCGATCCGCGCGCTCTGCTGACGGTCGCGCTCGCGGCTTCTGTGATTGCGGGACTCGTTTTGCTGGCGAGGCGTGCTCCGCTCTGCGGCTTCGCCGCGTTGTGGGTCTGCGTGACCTTGCTGCCGGCGCTGAATATTAACGGGCTAGGCCGGAATGCCTTTGCGGAACGATATTTGTATCTGCCTTCGGCGGGTTTTTGCCTGCTGGGGGCGATCGCCGGCGCGTGGTTGATCGGCTGGCTTCCGCGAACGGCACGGCGACCCGCCGGCGCGGTGCTGGTCTTTCTGGTTCTGGCGGGGTATACGGCGGAGACCATCGCGCGGAATGCTGACTGGAAGGACGACAGCATGCTGTTCACGGAGACGCTGAAGCGTTCGCCTGATGCGCCGTTCGTTCGTATCATGGTGGCGAGCGCCGAGACCTCCGATTCCACACGATCGACAGCAGCGGAGCAAAACTATCTTCAGGCGATTGCGTTGGCGCAGCAAGAGCTTCCGCCGGATCGGCTGGATACGGTAATTGCGTATGAAGGGCTTGCCTCGCTCTACGCCGATCGCACGCAGTATGACCATGCCCTTCAAGTGCTGGCGCAGGCAAGGGAGATGGATCCGAACAATCCCGATCTGGCGGGCGAGGAGGGAACGATTCTGGCTCGCGCCGGGCATGGCGGCGCGTCTGAGGCGTTGCTGCGGCGGTCGCTGGCTGCGCAGCCGAACAATGAAAACATCCTCTCCGCGCTTGGGCTGATCGCTCGGGAGGAGCACCACAACCTGCTTGAAGCCGGCGCGCTCTTCGAGAAGGCGCTCAGCGTCCATCCCGAGAACGATGAC
>CAXTRZ010000353.1:0-3047 GCA_964246715.1 uncultured Acidobacteriaceae bacterium
CCTCCGGGTTGTTCTCCGTGGCGCCCTGAAGCAGGCCGGCGAGCTGGACCTGCAGCGCGGTGATCTGGCCGCGGACGTTGGCGATGGCAGCGAGGCCGGCCTGGGTCTGCGAGCCGGCCTCCACGACTCCGGTCTTCTGCTGGATGTCGCGGAGGCTGTTTTCCGCCTGGGCGAGTGCGGCGCGCTCCTGCTCCAACTGGAGGTCGTAGATCTTCTGGTGCTCTGCGGCCTGCTTGAGCTCCATGGTCTCGCCCTGGCGCTCGAGGCCCTCAACGAAGGCGTTGGCGATGCGGACGGAGAGGGCGGCGTCGCGGTCACGGGCGGTGATGGTGATGAGGGTATCCGGGGTGCTGCTGAACTTCATGTTGCCGAGGAGCTGTTTGCGGGCGTCGATGTGGCTGCGGGTCTTGTAGACGTTCATGAGGCCGAGATCGTTGACGACGAAGTCCGCGACGGAGTTGCTTTTGAGCAGGCCGATGTAGAGATCGCCGGCGGTGCTGCGGCCGCCGAAGATGGAGGCGAGGCTGGTGGAGTCCTCATGCGCGCCCTGGGGGAGGATGACGGAGGAGGACTCAAAGAGCGGGGTGATGGTGTACGTGTATACGGCGCCAAGGAGGAAGACGAACGCGGCAACGGAGAGGCCGAGGGGCCACTGGCCGGCGAGGATGGCGACGACCTTGAGGAGGTCGATGCTGTCGTCTTCTTGAAGGCGCGGATCTTGCAGGCTCGGACCTTGCAGGCTGGGCTCTTGCAGGCTGGGCTGGCGAGGGCCGGGCATCGGGTTGGCTGGTTGCGGGTCGGCTTGCAAGGGGTACAAACCTCATGGTGCGCGGTCGAATGCGCGGCTGTGGGTTCAGCGGACGGCGATGACGGCGGCGAGGAGGCCGAACTGGCCTACGATGGCGGAGATGTCGACGAGGTCACGGAAGAGGGAGGGACGCTGGAGCTTGGGGGGGACGACGATGGTATCGCCAGGGTGGATGGCGGCCTTACTGACGTTGCCGTACTGGTCTGAGGAGACGGAGCCGTCCGCATGCAGGATGAAGGTGCGTTTGGCGTCGGCCTCGCGGTCCGGGCCGCCGGCCTGGCGGAGGTAGTCGCGCTCTCTGCGGTCCGGCTGGAAGAGGAAGGAGCTGGCGTTATAGACCTGGCCTTCCACGTTAACGGTGGCGGGGATGCGCGGAACGATGAAGCGATCGCCGTCTTCGAGCGTGAGCTCCGGGATGCTGGCGGTGCTGTTGCTGTCCGGCTTGACCTCCAGCACGATGCGGCCGAGGGCGACGGAGCGGCGCAGGCGGGCGACGATCTCGCGTCCGTTGGCGATGCCGGCGGCTGTGGCGGCGGCGTCGTTGGGGGTGATGGCGGAGGAGGCGCTGCTGGCGGACTCGATGGAGAGGCGGGACTCCAGGGAGTCGGCGTACTCGTTGAGGCGCTGCTGCTGGATGCGGCGGGTGGACTCGCGGGTAAAGTCGGAGCCGTAGAGGTAGGCTTCCGGGGTGAGGCCGCCGGCGCGGAGGATGAGGGAGCGGAGGGTGTCGCCGGGCTGCACGCTGTAGACGCCGGGGGCGTTGAACTCGCCCTCCAGGCGGACGAAACGGGTCTGCTGCGCGGTGGGGACTTTGATGTCCGCGGTGGAGAAGAAGGTGACGACGTCGCCGGACTGGAGCTCGAGATTCTGGCTCTGGTCGTGCTCGAGGAAGAGCTTGCCGGGGCTGAACTGGAGGAGCGCGGTTTTGAGGGTGTCGGGATCGAGGCGCTCGACGACGGCGTAGCTCCAGTCGATATCCGGGGCGCTGAGGACGACGTCCGTGGCCGCGGCGAAGACGTTGCTGCCGCCGGCAAGGGCGGAGCCGAGTGAGTTGCCGCCGGCTCCGTTGGCGGCGGCGGTGCCGTTAAGGACGGCCTGATCCGCGGATTGGGTGGAGCTGGAGCCGTTGACCTGTAGGGTGCCCTGCGCGCCGGAGGGCGAAGGCGTGGGGACGACGTTGCCGAGCGCGTTGCGGCGGCGGTAGAAGTCGCGGGTGATGAGCTGATCGTTGCTGGGGACGAGATCAGTGAGACGCATGCCCGCGCGCCAGACGTAGCGGCCGGGGTACTCGACGTTGCCGCGCAGGGTGACGGCGTCCTTGTAACGGTCCGAGATGGCGGCGACGGTGAGGATGTCGCCGTTTTGGACGGCGGGGTTCTGGCCGCGAGCGAGGTTGACGTCTACGATGCTGCGCATGGTGTGCTCGAAGATGCGATCCAGCCGGACCTGCGCGCCGAGCGCGACGGCGGATTGGCCGCCGGCGAGGGCGAGGACGTCCTGGACGGTGGCGCTGGGCTTATTCTCGCTGGGTCGAGTTTCATAGATGGCCGGTACGTTGACGCTGCCGGAGACGGCGACCTGCGGGCCGACGACGGGGATGAAGATGGTGTCGCCGGGAGCGAGGGGAATGTCCTTGGATTTATCGCCATGGAGGAGGAGGTCGTAGAGGTCGAAGCGGGTGATGGTTGCGCCCTGGCGAGTGACCTGGATGTCTCGCAGGCTGCCGGTGGGAAGCGGGCCGCCGGAGGCGAAGAGGGCGTTGAGCAGCGTGCTGAGCGAGCTGACGGTGTAACTGCCCGGGCGGCGCGCCTGTCCAACGACGAAGACCTGAATGGAGCGCAACTGGCCCATGTTCACGTTGAGATCAAAGTTGCGGTAGACGCGGCTGAGCTGCGAGCGCAGGAAGCCCTGCAACTGCGAGTACGGCAGGCCGGCGAGGTGGATGTTGCCGACGTCCGGGAAGGAGATGTCGCCGTTGCGGTCGATGGTGAAGGCACCCTGCTGGTTGACCTGGCCGTAGAGCTGAACGCGGATCTCGTCGCCGGGACCGAGGAGGTAGGCGGGCGAGACGGGGATGTTATCGACCGGGGCGAAGGTGGAGGGGACGCCGTTGAAGAGCGAGGCTCCGAAGATGGGGAGCTGGGAGCCGGTGGTCTCAGCGACGAGGCGCTGGAATTCGGTGGGAGCGTCCGGGGTGATGATCTGGGTGGTCTCAGGCGTGGTGTGGCGGGTGGTGGAG